>CAYQZN010000076.1:0-11409 GCA_964421805.1 uncultured Woeseiaceae bacterium | reverse complement strand
ATCTCGGCCGCGTCGCCACGAGCCTGAATCGCAACCGGGCCGACGGCGTGAATTATCCGCTAGCCGTGCGCGAGCTGAAAGGACCGAACTTCGAGGCCCTGGGCCGCCGCTACCTGGAGCACGCGTCGCTGCATCGGGTGGAGGGCCTGCCCCGGTTCATCGACAAGATGCCGAACAACTTCCCGAACGTCGGTTTCGCGCACCTGATCCTGCCCCGGGCGAAGATCATCGATGCCCGGCGCCACCCCATGGATTCCTGTCTGAGCTGCTATCGCCAGCTGTTCGCCCGCGGCCAGACTTTCACCTACGATCTCACCGAGATCGGCGAATATTTCCTGCAGTATCAGCGGATGATGGACCATTGGCACGCCGTCCTGCCCGGACGCGTGCTCACGGTCCAGTACGAGGAACTGGTGAGCGACTTCGACAATCAGGTGCGCCGCATGCTCGACTATTGCGAGCTGCCCTGGGAAGACGCCTGCCTGAACTTCCACGAGACGGATCGCCCGGTCCGGACTGCGAGCTCGGAACAGGTGCGTCAGCCGATCTACCAGGGTGCCGTCGGCTTCTGGCACCGCTACGAGCAGCACCTGGACGAGCTGGCCGAGGTGCTGGATCCGGTCCTCGGGCGCTACGAGGCCTGCGCTGGCTGAGATGGCCTGCCGGCCCCGCCGGCCGGCGCCTCAGTACGGCCAGACCTCGAGGCCGTGGATAGCGTTGCGGACGTCCTTCGTGAGCGTCACCACCGTACGCGTGCGGCCGGCAGCCAGATCGTGTATCGCGACGGTCGACGGCGAGGACCCGGCCGCGATGCGTTGTTCGTCGATGACCGCCAGCCCCCGGCCGAAGGCCTGGCGCGCGATGCGTGAATCATCCAGCTCGGTGTGGGTCAGTTCCGCCGGATCGTAGACGGGTACGCGGAAGGCCCGCTCGTGCCCGGGCGTGGCGTAGCGCACGACGTCGGCCTGGGTATCGTTGAACAGCACGCCCTCCCGGAACGGCCGCGCGTTGTGCACGCCCTGGGGCAGACCCGCCTGCGCGACGATGCGCCGGCCGTCGTAGGTGAGCAGCGCGCCGGCGCGCAAGCCGCTGAAATGCATGCCGCGGTCGTCGCAGTGGATCATGTTCAGGTGCAGGCGATTGCCGGGCTCGGGACCAGGACCCTCGACGGGATCGAAAGGGGTGCCGCGGAAATCCCCGTGGCCGCGCACGACGTGCAGGCCCCAGCAGAAGCGCTCGGCGTCCAGATCGAAGCCGAGCAGTGCGTCGTAGCCGGTGGAAGTGAGATAGAGCCGGCGCTCGTAAACGGCGATCTCGTGGCAGTGCCTGAGATAGGGGTTGCGCCAGGAGTCGATGAGCCGGAAGTCGGGCGTATAGGCGAACAGCTCGTCGCTCGCCGCAACGTAGACCCTTTCGCCGTCGAAGGCGATGCCTCTGAGCCCCCGGTCCCAGCCGCGCCCCTGCCAGTCGATGTCGGCCGTGTTCCAGTCGACGGTCTGCACCACACGCTCGCGCTCGAGGTCTATCAGATAGATGCCGCCGTGACTCTCGCCCTGGTGGCTGCCGCGCACCACGGAGCTGGCAACGAGGATAGTCACGCCGCGCGCACGGCGCCGGGTGGCAGGTAATCGAAGATGAAGGTGATGCGGTCCTCGGCGCCCTTGTTCATGACGCTGTGCAGCAACTGGTTGTTGAGCTCGTAGACCTTGCCCACCTGGAGCCGGTGCGGGCGGCCGTCGATCATGAAACGCACCCGCGTATTGGTGGTAATCGGAATATGAATCCGGTGACTGGCATGGAACGACGGGTGGGAATCCCGATGAGGATCGATGCGCGCGCCCGCGGCCAGTCGCGCCGCCATGGCGCGGATGATGGTGCCGCCCGGCGGGTAATAGCGGGCGATGATGTCCTGCATCAGTGGCAGCGCGGCGTCGCCCAGACGGTCCCAGCCGGGCTCCTTGCGCACCGCGATCTCCGGCCAGTTCTTGCCGTCCGTGAATATCATCACGATGGAAGTGGTGCGCTTGTGAACCTCGTACTCCTGCTGGCGGTACTCCTGTTCGTTCCACGCCGAATCGTCCTGGCCGAGAATCGCGTCGCGCAGCGGCTCGACGTCGATTTCACCGAGTTCTTTCAGGGGCTGATCGATTTTCATGGCTACCGCCTGCTGCGTTTCACCCTGTTGTGAAAAGCCAACATGAAGGGCTTTTTCGGCATAGCAATCAAGCTGTCACGACAGATACAGCTGTAAACATCATTTGCTCTTTCGCCACGCTTGAGTAGTATTAAGCAAAACTGGGAGAGACAGCAATGGCCGATAATCAACACCTCGGTGCTGCCGTGTATAGCGGAAGTGCCATCGCCGCCGCAGTATCTGCGGCACTCGCAGGACCCAGCGCCTACGCGCAGACCCAGGGCGACGCCATCGAGGAAATCGTCGTCACGGCGACGAAGCGCGAGGAGAGCCTCGCCGACATCCCGATGTCGATCCGGGCCTTCACCACGGATGACATCGTCCGCCAGGGTCTCCAGAGCCTCGACGATTACGTCGGCAAGATCCCGAGTCTCGCGCTGGCGCGCAGGGAGCCGGCGGGCAACAACGTGGTCTTCCGCGGCGTTGCCGCATCGGGCATCGATTTCGGCACCGGCCCATCCAGCAGCGTCTATCTCGACGAGCAGCCGATCACCGCCGCCGGCGTGAATCCGGACCCACGCCTGGTCGACATCGCCCGCCTCGAGGCACTGAGCGGTCCCCAGGGCACGTTGTTCGGCGACGCCTCCCAGTCCGGCACGCTGCGCATTATCACCAACAAGCCGGACCCGACCGCCTTCGACGCCTGGGTGGAGCTCGAGGCGAATCAGATCGCCGACGGCGACACCGGTTACGACGTCAGCGGCATGCTCAACGTCCCCCTGGCCGACAACAAGCTCGCGCTGCGGCTGGTCGGCTTCACGGCCGAGGAAGCGGGCTATATCGACAACGTGCTGGGCACCAGCCCCGGCGGCACGTACACGAACGCCGAGTTCACGGAAGACGACATCAATTCGACCACCGTCACCGGCGGCCGGGCAGCGCTGCGCTGGTTCCCGAACGACCGCTGGACCGTCGATGCCACCGCCATCTTCCAGTCCACAGAGGCGGACGGTTTCGGCGACAAGGACTTCGACCGCTCCGATCTCGAACAGGTGCGCTTCTTCGACGAGCGATTCGAAGAGGACTGGTACCAGATGGCGCTGACGCTAGAGGGTTCGACCGGCATCGGCGACTTTCTGTTCAGCGTCTCCTACTTCGACCGCGACCTGCAGTACGACGCCGACGGTACCGAATACATGTTCGCCTTCCAGCGCATCAGCGATGAGTTCGAGGCGGAATACAACGCAGCCAACGGCACCGATTACGATTTCTACTTCTACGACTTCGGCGGCGACGTGGTCCGCGGCTACAATCTCGACGATGCTCAGTCCGAGCGCTTCAGCATCGAGGCGCGTTGGTCCACCCCCCAGGTGGATGACAGCCGCTGGCGTGGCATCGTGGGGCTGTTTTACCAGAGTCTCGAGGAATCCGAAGTATTCAACGCGGGTGCCGAGAACTTCGCGGGCTCTCCTGCCTTCTATTACCTGGCCTATAACTACTACAACCCGTCCCTGAACGGCCTGCCGCCCGGCAGCTGGGACCTTAGCGACAACTTCTTCTTCGGTCTCTACGATACCGAGATAGACCAGTTCGCACTGTTCGGCGAGGCGACGTTCTACCTCACGGATAATCTGACCGTCACGGCCGGCGGTCGCTGGTATCAGGTGGATCGTAAGGAAGGACTCGTGCTGGGCGCGCTGCAGCAGGGCCCCGTGCCGGATCCGGAGACCGACTTTATTACCACCAACGCCGTGGGTGACGAAAGCGATGACGGTTTCGTGCCGAAAATCAACGTCACCTACAATTTCGGCGAGCGCGATTTGGCATATTTCACCTATTCCGAAGGCTTCCGCAGCGGCGGCGCGAATGCGCTCCGGCCGAACGCAGTGCTGCCGCGGAAATACGACTCCGACAAGGTTCAGAATTACGAAGTGGGCTACAAGACGACGACGGCCGGCGGCCGGCTGTTCCTGAGCGTCGTCGGTTATCACATGGTGTGGGACGACATCCAGGTGCAGGTGAATGATCCGCAGCCTCTGGTATTCCAGCTCGGCGTCGTCAACTTCCCGGAGGCCACCATCGACGGAATCGAGGTCCAGGCCTCCTGGGTGCCGGCACCGGGCTGGACGCTGGATGCCACGCTCGCCTGGAACGAGGCGGAAATCTCGGAGAGCGCGACGCTGTTCCCGGGCAGCGGCGAGGAGGTGGAGGCGGTAGACGGCACACGTCTGCCGATCACACCGGACTGGAAGGGTTCGCTGTCAATCGAGCGAACCTTCGCCGACAGCACGCTGTTCGGGGGCACGCCGTACGTCCGTGCCGACTACTCCTATACCGGCGAGTCCATCAACGCGCTGGCGGGTCTGGAGGCCACCGTGACCTCGCCCCCGCCGACCATCCAGGATCCCTACAGCCTCCTGAATCTCCGCGCGGGCATCGATGCCGACAAGTGGAGCGTGGGCGCCTACATCGCCAACGTGTTCGACGAGGACGGCGACCAGTTCATCAACAACCGCTATGCGAAGCGGCGCATCACCGTGACGCAACCGCTCACCTTCGGCGTGACCTATCGCCGCAACTTCCGCTGACTACGGGGCAGTCCGGCGACCGGAAACCGGGCCCGCGTGGCCCGGTTTTTTTATGCGCGCGCGCCGTGCCCTAGAATCCGGTCCATGAGCAGGCGCAGGAAACACCGGGGGCAGCCGTGAGACGGCGGCGCGCCATCGCCATCGGCGTGGCGACGGCCTTCGCCGCCATCCTGGCCGCGCTCGCGGTCTGGATCACCGACATGCGCAGCGAGCAGCGGGACCGGCTGATCGCCCGGCACGGCACTCTGGTAGCAACCAGCGAGGGCATCACCGACGCGACCGTCGCGGCGCCGGGCGGCTACGTGGACGAGACACTCTCCCTCGCGGCCGACACCGGGCTCAGCGTCGACCTGCGGGTGCGACGGCCGAACCTCGCGCCGGGCGAGCGAGTGCCCGTGCTGCTGCTGCTGGGCGGCCACCGCACGGGCAAGGATGCGGTGGAGCTGGCCGGGACGCCGGACGGGATCGCGTATGCGGCCATCGACTATCCCTACGAGGGCAGCCATCGCCTGCGCGGCATCCGGCAGATTCTGAGCGCCATCCCGGCTATCCAGCAGGCCTTCCTGGACACGCCGCCCGCCCTGTCGCTCGCGCTCGACTGGCTGCTAGCGCAGCCCTGGGCGGATCCGGCGCGCACGGAGCTGGTGGGCGTCAGCCTTGGCGTCCCCTTCGCCGCGGCGGCCGGCGCGCTGGACGAGCGGTTCCGGCGGGTCTGGCTGATCCACGGCGCCGGCGACAACCGCGCCTGGCTGAAGCACAACCTGCGCGAGGATTTCCCCGTGGACTGGCGGCGGGCGGTGATGACCGAGTTCTTCTACACGCTGATCTACGCGGAGAGCTTCCGCACGGCACGCTGGGTGGAGGCCATACCGCCGCGTCCGGCGGTCATCATCGCCGCGCGGGAAGACGAGCGCCTGCCGGCGGAAGCCCTCGAACCGCTGCCCGCCATCGCCGCCCGCGAGCCCGCCGTCGACCTGCTGTGGACCGAGGGACTGCACATCGAGCCCGACCGCCCGGAGGTCATCCGTCAGCTGCTGGACATGGTGCTGGTGCGGGTGCGGCAGGACCCGCCGCCGGGCCCGGCAACAGGGCCGGAGCCGCGCTAGTCGCGAACGTCCTAGTCGCGCACGTCCACTTCGCCGCCGATATCGTCGAAGCGCAGGCTGCCGCTGCCGGCATCCAGCACGGTCAGGTCACCCGCGACGCCGGTGACGGTGATGCCGCCGGAACCGTCGTCCACGGTGACGCTGCCGGCCACGTCGCGCACGGACAGGCTGCCCGAGCCATCGTCGATCACGACGTCGCCGCCGGCGTCCTGGACGGCGAGGGAGCCGGAACCATCGTCGATCTCCACGGTGCCGCCCACCCGGGTCAGCACGAGCGAGCCCGAGCCGTCCTCCACGTCGATGTCGCCACGGACGTCGCTGATGGCGAGCGAGCCGCTGCCGTCTTCCACCTCGAGCGCGAAGCGCTCGGGCACGCGCACGTCCACGCTCATGGTGGGATGCTCGCCCCAGAACGAACTCCAGCCGGTCTGCCGCAGTTCGGCGACGAGTTCCGCCGCCGCGACGCCCCGCTCCAGGGTCAGCCGGACCTGCTCGGCGAGGATCTCCGCGGCCTCTTCGGCATCGGCATCCGGGAAGTGGATCTCCGCCCGCACCCGTATCCGGTCCGCGCCCGGCACGCCGGTGATCTCCATCGGCCCCGCGCCGGTCTCGATCTCCAGCCGGTCGATACCCTCGGCCGCCAGCTCGAGCTCGATGACTTCCGTATGTTGCGCCGCAGCCGGCAGCGCAGCCAGCAGTGCGACGGCGGCCGCTATCGTCACTGTCCTCACTGTCCGCATGATCGTCTCCTTTGTCGCGAATGATCATTCTGCACCACACATGGATGCAATGAGCAGGGCATTCGGTTTAAATTCGGACCCGGGGGGACGCATGATGACCAGCGAGAACGAGACGCGGCAACCCGCCGGGGGGAAGCCGGAAGAACTGCCGTTCGTGGCGCCGTGCCGGGACCTGCATCCGCTGGCGGCGTTCGGCTGGCTGCGCCGGGGCTGGCGCGATCTCCGGGCCGCGCCGCGACAAAGCCTGTGCTACGGCGTCGTCGTCATGTTCGCCAGCTACGCGGCGGGCCTCGTCGCCTGGAAGCTCGGCGGCGTCTGGCTGCTGCTGGCGATGGCCTCGGGGTTCCTGTTCGTCGGCCCGCTCATGGCCATCGGTGTGTACGAGATCTCCCGCCAGCTGGAACGGGGCACCCGGCCGACGCTCGCCGAGGGCATCCGGGAGACCTCCCAGCACGTCGGCAACGCCCTGGTCTACGCCATCGTCGTGCTGGTGGTCTTCCTGGTCTGGGCCCGGGCCGCCTCGATGGTGCACATCTTCTTCCCGGTCGAGACCAACCACTCCTGGCGCGATCTGGTGCCCTTCCTCGGTATCGGCAGCGCGGTGGGCGCCATATTCGCCAGTATTGTCTTTGCCGCCAGCGCCTTCTCGCTGCCGATGATCGCGGACCGCCGGACGGACACCGTCACGGCGGTCGTGACCAGCGTGAACGCGGTGCTGCGGAACAAGGCGGCGATGGTCGTGTGGGCGGCGCTGGTGGTGGGCGGCATCCTCCTCGGCTTCGCCACCGCTTTCGTCGGTCTCGCGGTGGTTATGCCGCTGCTCGGCCACGCCACCTTCCACGCCTACCGGGAGACCATCGACGCGAGCGCCTGGCCGCCCGCTGACTAGGCCCGTCAACGGGCGCCGGACTCAGGGCGCCGTCAGCCGGCGCGCGCCCGCTCCGCGACGCCCAGCATGGCCGCCAGGCTGCGCTCCACGTCCGCCTCCGTGGTCGACCAACCGCTCACGCTGATGCGCATGGCCGTGCGGCCCTGCCATACCGTCCTGCCGCACCAGCAGGTGCCGTCGGCCTGGATGCCCTCGATCACCGCCAGCGTGGTCGCCGCATCACCGAAACTGACCAGTACCTGATTCAGCACGACGTCGTTCAGGACCTCGTAGCCGGCCGACGCGAGCCCCTCGGCGAAGCGCCGCGCGTGCCCGCAGCAGCGCTGCACCAGTTCGGCGACGCCTGCCCTGCCCAGCTGGCGCAGCGCCGCCCACACCTCGACGCCGCGTCCGCGCCGGGAGAGCTCCGGCGTGTAGTCGGCAGGACTGCGATGGGCGCCGGCGGGCGGCAGGTACTCGGCCGTGATTGCCATCGCCGCACGCAGCGCCTCGCCGTCGCGCACGAAGGCGACGCCGCTGTCATAGGGCACGTTCAGCCACTTGTGCGCGTCCGTCGCCCAGGAGTCGGCGGCTGCCATGCCCTCTACCAGGTGCCGGTGCGCCGGCGAGGCCGCCGCCCACAGCCCGAAGGCACCGTCGACGTGCACCCAGGCACCTGCCGGCTGCACCCGTTGGCACACGCGGGCGACCGGATCGCAGGCTCCGGTGTTCACGTTGCCCACCTGGGTGCAGACGATGGTGGGGCCGTCCGGTTGCGGGAGGTTCTCCGGCAGCAGACGCCCCTGATCGTCCACCGGAACGGTCACCACCCGGTTGCGGCCCAGCCCGAGGACGCCGAGGGATTTGCTCACGGAGGGGTGCACCTCCTCGCCGACTACGACGGTGACCGGCGGTGCGCCGATCAGGCCGTCGGCCTCGACGTTCCAGCCGGCATCGCGCAGCACGGCGTTGCGGGCGGCCGCCAGGGCGACCAGGTTGGCCACGGTGGCACCGGTCACGAAGGAACCGGCGCAGCCGGCCGGCAGCCCGAGCAGGTCCAGCAGCCAGCGCAGCGCCACCGCCTCCAGGGTCGCCGTGCCCGGAGTCGGCTCGTACATGGCGCTGTTCTGGTCCCAGGCGGTGTTCAACCAGCTGGCGGCCAGGGACGCGGGCAACGAGCCACCGATCACGAAGCCGAAGAAGCGCGGACCGGCCATTGCCGTTGTGGCCGGGGAGCCGAGTTCGTCGAGCAGCGCCAGCACGTCGCGCGGGTCGCTGCCGCTCTCCGGCAGCGCTTCCTCGAGCCGGTCGAGAGCCGCCACGGCTTCAGCCGACGGCGCCACCGGCCGTTCGTCCAGTCCTTCCAGGTAGCGCAGCGCACGCGCGCTCGCATCCTCCAGCAGGTCCTTCATCGGGCTACCTCGTCATGTCGTGCCGCCGCCGCGTTCCTCGACAATGTCTCCGCAGGGATTGACGGCAGCTGGATATCCATACAGTCTTGCTGGGCATAACAACAGTACTCCACCATGCCCCGCCTGACGACCATCGACAAGCTCGCGATCCTGGCCGACGCCGCCAAATACGACGCATCCTGCGCCTCCAGCTCGGCCCGGCGCAAGGACTCGCGGACCAGCGGCGGCATCGGCTCCACCGGCGGCGCCGGCATCGGCCACTGCTACGCCCCGGACGGACGCTGCATCTCGCTGCTGACGTTGCGCCCGTTCGTCGTCGCCCGGGGATGGCAGCCCGGCCCGCTGCTGGACAGTCCCGCGCTCACCGGCCTGCTCGCGCCGCCGCCCCGTCAGCAGAGCCTGCCGCTGTGACTCATGGCGGGGGCTGCGGCAGCATCGAGATCGTGCTCGATGCGGCGGACGGCTACGAGGCCTGGCGCGACCAGGCACGCCGGCTCATCGCCGCCGCCGTGCCGCCGGAGACCACCGCCTGGCGCGAGCGGCGCGCGACGCCGGACCTGTTCGCCGGCGAGCCGTCCGCGCTGCCGCGCACCCGGCGCGCCATCCTGGTGCCGAAGAGTTTCCCCCCTCTGGCCGAGCGGGTCGCCTGCCACCGCGACCCGCGGCGCTTCGAACTCCTCTACCGCCTGCTCTGGCGTCTGCAATCCGAACGCTCGCTGCTGGAGATTGGTTCCGACGCCGACGTGGCGCTGGCCGCCGGCATGGCCCGCTCCGTGCGCCGCGACATGCACAAGATGAAGGCCTTCGTGCGCTTCCGCCGCGTGCGTCACGCCACGGTCGAGGCTTATGTGGCCTGGTTCGAGCCGGAACATCACATCCTCAAGGCCGTGGCGCCGTTCTTCATGCGCCGCTACACCGGCATGCGGTGGTCCATCCTCACGCCGGAGGCGAGCGCACACTGGGACGGCGACGCGCTCGCCTACGGCCCGGGCGCCGGCCGCGGCGACTGCCCCGACGGCGACGCACTGGAGGCATACTGGTCGACTTATTACGCCAGCATCTTCAACCCGGCGCGGCTGAACGTGGATGCGATGCGGGCAGAGATGCCTCGCAAGTACTGGCGTAATCTGCCCGAGGCGCGGCTGATTCCGGCGCTGGTCAGGGACGGCGAGAAGGCGCAGCGCTCGCCGCCACAGGGACGGCGGCCGGCGGCCGGTCGGGCCCGGCAGTGGATCAGGATGGACATGACGGACGAGAAGACACCGAAGACGCTGGATGAACTTGCGGCCTGCCTGCAGGCCTGCCGGCGCTGCCCCATCGGCGAGCAGGCCACGCGGGCGGTACCCGGCGAAGGCCCGGCCGACGCCGCTCTGATGCTGGTCGGCGAGCAGCCCGGGGACCGGGAGGACCTCACGGGCCGCCCCTTCGTCGGCCCTGCGGGACGGCTGCTGGACGAGGCACTGGCGGCGGCCGGCATCGAACGCGAGCGCGTCTTCCTGACCAACGCCGTGAAACACTTCAAGTTCAGACTGCAGGACAAGCGCCGGCTGCACCAGAAGCCGGATGCAGGCGAGATCGACCATTGCCGCTGGTGGCTGGGGCTGGAACTCGGGATGGTGGCGCCAAGGGCCGTCGTCGCGCTCGGCGCTACGGCCGCGCGCAGCCTGCTCGGCCGGCCGCTGGCCGTGGGCGAGCACCGGGGCAGCGCTCTGTCGCTGGAGGACGGCACGCCGGTGTGGATCACCGTCCACCCGTCCTACGTGCTGCGCCAGCGTGATGAGGCAGCGCGCGAGCGCGAACTTGGCCGCCTGGTCGCGGATCTTCGCAAAGCGGCGGCATAGCCCGTACGTATTGCGCGAAATTGACAGGGATGCCCCCGGGTCTACGATGAAACGGTGACCGGGCAAGCCGCCCTCCCGGCGGCGCCGCACAAGGGGGCAACCATGGGCAGATTCATCGACACGCTTCAGGGACTCAGGATCACCCCGTTCGTCATCGCTGCCCTCGCCGCCCCGGCCCTGGCCCTCCTGTCGGGCTGCGAGCGGCAGGTCAGTTTCTCGGCGGAGGTCCAGCCCGTCCTGGCGGCCAATTGCGCCGGCTGTCACAGCGGCTATGCCGAAGGCGAGACCAGCACCGGTCTGAACGTGACCGACTATGCGAGCCTGATGCACGGCACGCGCCTCGGCGAGGTGGTGGTGCCCGGCAGCGCCGCCTCCAGCACACTGTACCTGGTGGTTTCCGGCGAGAGCGCGCCGGAGATTCAGATGCCGCCCCACCACGAGGAGTCGCTGGCCGAGGGCCGCGGCGCGCCGCTGGACAAGGCCGAGGTCCGGCTGATCAAGGACTGGATCGACCAGGGCGCGAAGAACAACTGACCTGCGGCCGAGCGGCCAGAGCCGCGGGTCGGCCGGGCTGCCTCAGCCGCCGGCCCCGATCCGGGGCAGTATGCTCTCCAGCGTGTTCAGCAACACGTCCAGTTCCTCGATGCCGTTGTAGTGCACGGGGCCCACCCGGATGACGCCGCCCGCCTCCATCAGGCCCAGCGCCCGCACCACTTCCAG
>CAYQZN010000075.1:0-11419 GCA_964421805.1 uncultured Woeseiaceae bacterium | reverse complement strand
CCCTGAAGCTCGCCCGCAAGGTGACGGGCCGGCGCAGCGTGGTGGCCTACACCCATGGCTTCCACGGCATGACGCTGGGCTCGCTGGCCTGCACGTCGAACTCCTACTTCCGCAACGCCGCCGGCGTGCCGCTGGAGCACGTCGTCCATCAGCCATTCGGCTGCCGCAAGACCTGCCTGGGCTGTGAGCTCGGCTGCGGTCTGGAGTCGGTGGACCGGCTGCGCGCCCTGTTCGAGAATCCCTCCAGCGGCTGGGAGCCGCCGGCCGCCTTCCTGGTGGAAGCCATCCAGGCCGAGGGCGGCGTGAAGGTGGCCAGCAAGGAATGGCTGCAGGCCACCCAGAAGCTGGCGAAGGATCTGGGAGCCCTGTTCATCATCGACGACATCCAGGCGGGGTGCGGGCGCACCGGCAACTACTTCAGCTTCGACGGCATGGGCCTGGACCCCGACATCATCACTCTGGCGAAGGGCATCGGCGGCTTCGGCACGCCGCTGGCGATGAACCTGGCCAAGCCGGAGCACGACAGGCACTGGAAGCCCGGCGAGCACACCGGCACATTCCGCGGCCAGGGCCTGTCCTTCGTCGCCGGCGTCGAAGGCCTGAAGTACTTCGACGACGACAAGTTCCTCGAAGAGGTACGCGAGAAGGGCAAGCACATCCGCGAACACGTCGAAAAGCTCTGCGGCTCGCTCTCCGGCGTCACGATGCAGGCCCGGGGCGAGGGCATGATGCAGGCGCTCGACACCGGCGACCCGGAACTCGCCAAGACCATCACGGCGAAGTGCTTCGAGGCCGGGCTGATCATCACCCAGTGCGGCGTCGGCGGGCGCGTGCTGAAGATCATTCCGCCGCTGACCATCCCGCAGGAAGACCTGCAGGAAGGCCTGGACATCCTCTCCGAGGCCGTGGCGCAGACCGTGGAGGTGAAAGCCGCATGAGACAGCGCGACGACATGACGTTCCCGTTCGAGGAGTACGAGCGCCGGCTCCGCGAACTGCGCGAACGCATGCAGGCGCGCCTCCTGGACGCGGTGGTCATCACCGACCCGGAGAACCTGATGTACCTCACGGACTATCAGACCACGGGGTACTCGTTCTTCCAGGCGCTGGTGGTGCCGCTCGAGGACGAGCCGTTCATGATCACGCGGGGCATGGAGGAGTCGAATATCCATGCCCGCACCTGGGTGGAGCGTACGCGGCCCTATCCCGACACCGGCGACGCCATCCAGATGCTGGTGGAGTCGCTGCGCGAGTTCGGGCTGAACGGCAAGGACATCGGCTACGAGCGGAACAGCTATTTCTTCCCCGCCTATCATCAGGACAGCATCCACACCACATTTGCCGGGGGGCGGCTGCTGGACTGCTTCGGCATCGTGGAGCAGGGCCGCATCACCAAGTCCCAGTACGAGATCGAGGTGATGAAGAAGGCAGCCGCAGCCACCGAGGCGGGCATGCAGGCCGGCTACGATACGGCGGAGGCGGGTGTCACCGAGAACGAGATCGGCGCGGCGGTGTCGGCCGCCATGTTCCGGGCCGGCGGCGAGCCGCCGGCGGTGATGCCCTACGTCACCTCCGGGCCCCGCACCATGATCGGTCATGCCACCTGGGAAGGCCGCATGGTGCAGCCGGGCGAGCACGTCTTTCTGGAGATCGGCGGCTGCTACCGCCGGTACCACACGGCGATGATGCGCACGGTGCTGCTCGGCGACATGACGCCGTCGCTGCTGCAGGCACAGGAACGCATGAAGCTCGCGCTGCGCGAGGTGAAGAACATCATCCGGCCGGGCCTGACCGTATCCGATGCGGATAACCTGATCCGGGCCATCATCCAGGACAATCAGGTGGGCGCCAACCTCATCACGCGCTCGGGCTACTCCATCGGTATCGCGTTCCCGCCGAGCTGGGACGAGGGCTATATCTGCAGCCTGCGCCAGGGCAGCAGCACCATCCTGGAAGAGGGCATGTGCTTCCACATCATCCCGTGGATGTGGGGCGTGGACGGCGACAAGACCGTCGGCATCTCGGATACGATCTACGTCACCGACAGGAGCTGCCAGTCCTTCTTCACCCTCGACGAGGATTTCGTCGTCAAGGGTGAACAGACCCTCATGGGCAGGCGCGTCGGCTCCAGCGACACGCTGATCGCCATTCCCGCGCGCGACGACCCGGACAAGTCCGACAAGGCCGGCAAGGCAGCCAAGTCCGACAAGGCGTCCTGAGCGCCGCCCGTACGCCCGGCTCCCACACCCGTTTTCCCATATCCCTCAGAGCAGGAGTCTCCCGTCCATGCTGACCGCTATCGATCCCACGACCGGTACCGTGATCCGCGAGGTGACGCCGGCATCGCCCGATCAGGTCGAGGCCATCCTCGCCGCCGCCGCCGCCGCCTTCCCCGCCTGGCGCGACACCGGCTTCGGCGAGCGCGCGGAACTGCTGCGCGCCGTCGCCGCCGAGATGCGCCGGGACGTTGACGCCCTGGCCGCGCTCATGACCGAGGAGATGGGCAAGCCGGTGCGCGAGGCCCGCGGCGAGGTGGAGAAGGCTGCCTGGTGCGCCGAGCACTATGCCGGGCACGCGGAGTCCTACCTGTCGGCCGACGTCATCGAGTCCGATGCCAGCTCGAGCTACGTGCAATATCTGCCGCTCGGCACCATCCTGGGCGTGCTGCCATGGAATGCGCCCTTCTGGCTCGCTTTCCGCTTCGCCGCGCCGGCGCTGATGGCCGGCAACACCTGCGTGATGAAGCACGATCCCCACGTGCCGGGCTGCGCGCAGGCCATCGAGGACGTGTTCGCGCGGGTGGGCGCGCCGGAGGGCGTCTTCCGGAACCTGCCCATAGAGACGCCGGCAGTCGAGGGGGCGATCCGCGACCGGCGCATCAAGGGGGTGTCCTTCACCGGTTCAGAGCGCGGCGGCGCGGCGGTCGCTTCCGTGGCGGCCTCGGAGATCAAGCGCTCGGTGCTGGAGCTGGGCGGCTCGGATCCGGCCATCGTGCTGGCGGATGCCAACCTCGAGAAGGCGGCGGACACCATCACCCTGTCGCGCATCATCAACGCCGGGCAGAGCTGCATCGCGGCGAAGCGCACCATCGTCGAGGCGCCCGTGTACGACCGCATGGTGGAACTGCTGCAGGACCGCCTGGCGAAACTGAAGGTGGGCGACCCGCGGGAGGAATCCACCGACGTGGGCCCGATCGCTCGGGACGACCTGCGGGCCAACCTGCACCGCCAGGTGCGGGCCACCGTCGACGCCGGTGCCACCTGCCGCCTCGGCGGCGAGCTGCCGCGAGGCGACGGCTTCTTCTACCCGGTGACGCTGCTGACCGACGTCACGCAGCAGATGACCGGCGCCTGCGAGGAGACCTTCGGCCCGGTGGCGGTGGTGATGAAGGCGGCGGACGCCGACGAGGCGCTCGCCATCGCCAACGACACCCCCTACGGCCTGGCGGCTGCGGTATGGACCGACGCGAAACGCGGCGAGGCGATGGCGCGGCGCCTCTACACCGGCCAGGTGGCGGTCAACGGCATCGTCAAGACCGACCCCCGGCTACCCAGCGGCGGCGTGGGCCGCTCCGGCTACGGCCGCGAACTGGGCCCCCACGGCATCCACGAGTTCGTCAACGCCCAACAGGTCTGGATCGCCTAGGTGGCCTAGGTGCCGGACCGAACTTTTGCAACTTTTGAAACTTTCAGAGCTTGCCCGATCCGTCCTCGTCCGCCGTCGCGGTCCGGTCCCCGTTGACCGGCAGCAGCTGCCAGAATCCCGGCAACGGTCCCGCCACGCGCTCCCAGGCGCGGTCGGCCGTGGCCTTCGACCCGCCGACGAGCCGGGCGATGTCCTCCGTCACGGCCGGATTGTGCAGGTGATAGACATGGCCGCTCAGGCTGTGCATGCCGGTCCCGGATACGTCCACCAGCTGCACCTTCGGCGACCGTGAGCCCTCCCCGCCGGTGATCCCCAGCCGGGCAGAGGTATTCACGATGCTCGACAGACGCAGCGCGAGGTCATACTCCGACGCGTAGATCGTCAGCTGGTCGGCCCGCTTCTCGACCGCCTCCAGCAGGTCCGCGAAGCGCGACCGGGCGATATCCGGCGCCACCAGGACGACGTCGCGGAACACCGGCCCGGCCCGGTCTTCGCCTCGTCCCATCCGCGCTAGCACCTCCACCGTTGCGCGGGCGCCGAGGCTGTGCGCGAGGATGCTCACATTGCCGTCGCCGTGGCGGGCGGCGAGGCCCTCGAGCACGGCGCGGAAGTCCGGCAGACTCCAGGCCAGATCGCCCGCATCGCTGGCGTAAGTCACATACTTGCGATCGGCGGGCCAGCTGAACAGCAGCATCCGGCCCTCAAGCCCCACGCGCTGCTGCAGCAGCGCCGCACGGCGGCAACTGCGCTCGAAGTCTTCGTTGAAGCCATGGATGTAGACGATCAGCCCGTCGGGCCCCGGCTCGACCAGGTCCGAGAGCAGGCCCGCCGCCGGCGCCGGCGTGATGTCGAGCAACTGCCCGTCGCTATCCTGCGCGTCGCGCAGGGCCACGCGGCACAGCCCCACCGTCAGGGTGCCTCGGGACCCGCTGTAGTACTTCAGCCCGTCGTCCCCCGTCTCCAGCTGCCGATTCGTCATGAAGGCGACTTCGACGACGGTCGCGGTCTCCGCCGGCGCCTCCGCAACGGCCGACGGACCCACGTGCACCCGGCTCGCACAGCCCGCGAGCAGTACGGCGGCCGCGAAGACGGCGAGGCGACGGTTTCGAGAGCATCGCTGTGACATAGAGCTTTCAGTATAGCGCTCGCTGGGCGCCGCTACCCGACTGCACGATAATGTCGCCATCGCCCGGGAGCACCCATGTGAATCACCGCAACCCCTACAACGACGCCAGGGCCAGACGCACCGAACAGGCCTATCTCTCGGCCGGGATCGCACATCAGCGCGGGCGCACGCTCGGCGCACTCGCACCGTCGCCCGGCGAGGTCGTCGTGGACGTGGGCTGCGGCCCGGGCCTGCTGACCCGGGGCCTGGCCGAGGCCGTCGCCCCGAACGGTGCCGTGCTGGGCCTCGACCTGAGCCCGTCCATGCTGGCGCTCGCCCGGAAGCGCTGCGCGGCCATCCCGCAGGTTGCCCTGGCCCGGGCAGACGCCACCCGGCTGCCCGTACCCTCCGGTGCCGCCGATGCGGTCACGGCCACCCAGGTGCTGCTGTACGTGCAACGCCCCGACACGGCCATTGCCGAGCTGCGCCGGGTCCTGCGCCCGCGCGGGCGGGTCGCGATCGTCGAGACGGACTGGCAGACCGCCGTCGTCAGCGCGGCGGACGCGGCCCTGACCCGGCGCATGTTCGCTGCCTGGGACAGCGCCGTACCGAGCCCGCGGCTGCCCCTGCGACTCGGCCCGCTGCTGCGCGACGCCGGATTCACGTCCGTCCGCGTACAGGCCATCCCTGTGCTGGCCACGAGCCTCGAGGCTGGCGGCTATGCAGAGACCATGATCACCCAGTGCGCCGCATCCGCGGTGTCCGCCGGCCTGCTGAGCGACGAAGAGGCGCGCGAGTGGCGGCAGGATATCGAAGCGCGGAACGCCGCCGATGCCTTCCTCTTCTGCGTCAACCGATTCCTGTTCACGGCCGTCGCCGGCTGAGTACAGCCCACGATGTTCGCCGGGTTCATGCTCGGCCGCCGGGCCGTCGTGCGCGATCGCCGTGAGAGACGTGTTCCGCTCTGCGGCGGCGGTTGCAGGCTTGGTAGCCTCTGCCGGACTCGCTATGCTGCGCCCGTTTTTTTTGTGCGACTTTCGGAGTAAAGCGGATGGGTCGAGAGCGAATTGGCAGGAACATATGTGTGCTGGCGGCGGTGCTTGCCGGCACGCAGGCATGGGGTGACGTCGTCTACATGAACAACGGCGACCGGATCACGGGTGACATCAAGAGAGTCTGGGACAATGAACTCTTTCTGGAGACCCCCTACGCGGATGAATTCCCCATCTCGCTCGATGCCGTCGCCCGCATCGAGTCCGACGAGCCGTTCGAGATCGAACTGCGCGACCACAGTGAGATAACCGGAAGCTTCGGCGTCGACGAGTCGGGAGCCATGGTGCTGATCACCGAGACGGAGACCCGGCCCTTCTCGCCGATGGGCATCGAGGAGCTGAGCGAGCCGGAGGAGCGCTTCGATTGGGATGCGCGTTCCGACTTCTCCTACCGCGCCACACGTGGCAACACGGAGACCACGAACTTCCTCTGGCAGGCGGCGGGCGGCGTGAAGATTGGCGATCATCGTCATCGCGGCGATTTCAGCTTCGATCGCATCGACCAGGACGGGCTTACGACGAAGGAGCAGTACACGGCCAACTACGTTTACAGCTGGTTCTTCTCCGACGACTGGTTCCTTGCCTCCGGCATCGGCTACGAGCGCGACCCCATACGCGAGCTCACCTACCGTTACACGCCCGGCGGTGGCCTGGGTTACCAGTTCTTCGACGACGCCTACCGCCAGTTCGAGGTCGTGCTATCGGCTGTCGGCGTTCGAGAGAAACTGGGCGGTGTCACGGAAGACTCCTCCGCCGCACGGTGGGACCTCCGTTATCGCCGTGACATGCTCGGGGGCGATCTCGAGTTCTTCCACAACCACCGGCTGTGGGTTTACGTGACGGGACGGACGAACCGCGTGGTGGACACCTCGACCGGGTTCCGCTGGGACGTCTGGGGCGATATCTACATGAACGTCCAGGTGGACTGGGACTGGGAGTCCGAGCCGGCCGCGGGCAACGAACAGGAAGACATCACCTACGCCCTCGGCATCGGTATCGAGCTCGACTAGGCTCGGCGGAACCGTCGCTAGCCGTCGCTCCGCGTGGGGCGAAACTCGTCTGCCAGCGCATCGAGTACCTGCGCGTCGCGCTGGTAGACGTCTCTCCTGAAGTGCACCGTGCCGTCGGCCTCCACCCAGGCCGTCCCGTACAGGATCAGCACGGGCATCGGTTGGGCGAGACGCACCGCCGTGGTCTCGCCGCCTGCCAGGACGCGGTCGATCTGCGCCATATCCCAGCCCGGCTGGTCCGCCAGCAGCAGCTCGGCCAGCTCGAACGGCCGTTCCACGCGTATGCAACCAGAGCTGAAGGTGCGCTCGGCCCGGTCGAACAGTTCCCGCGAGGGGGTGTCATGCAGATAGACGGCGTAGCGGTTCGGGAACATGAACTTGACGAGTCCGAGTGAGTTGGCGGGTCCCGGGGACTGCACCACCGTGTACGGGAAGTTCCGCGTGGTCACCGCGGGCCAGTCGATGGTGGCGGGATCCACCTTGCGCCGGTCCCGGTCATACAGCGTCAGTTCCTTGCGCGCGAGGTAGCCGGGATCGCGGCGCAGCTGCGGCAGGATGTCGTTGGCCAGGATGCCGGGCGGTATGGTCCAGGTAGGATTGAATTCGAGGTAGCGTATCGCGTCCCGGAATACGGGAGTCCGGCGATAGTCACGGCCGACGATGGCGCGGGAGCGCCAGGTGATCCGGCCCTCCCGGACCAGCCAGGCCTCGAAGCCCGCGATGTTCACTCCCACGAAGTCACGGGGCAGGCCGCGCAGGACCCAGCGTCCACGTTCGAGGTTGACGCGCAGCTGGTCGATGCGCTCCTCCACGGGTACGTTCATCGCCCGCAGCGTGGCCGGCCCGATCACGCCGTCGTCGTCGAGGCCGTGGCGGCGCTGGAAGGACCGCACCGCTGCCTCCAGTTCCCGGTCGTAGGCCGGTGATGCGTCCGACGATTCGTTCGGCGATCCGTCCGACGATTTTTCCGCGTCGCCGGTGGCGGCGAGACGCTCGCGTACGGCGGTTATGCGCGCGTCCTCGGTGCCGGGCCGCAGCGTCGGGCCCGCCGGCACCGCCCGCCATCCGCCTCGTGCGGCGATGGCGCGGTATCGTTCCAGTGCGGCGATGAGCCGGTCGTGGGTGGGGAACGACAACGCCAGCTCGTCGATGAAGCCGGCGACGCGCTCCTCATCCAGAACCGACGTGATCACCGCCGCGGGATCGCCGGACACCAGCTGGCGTTCGAAATTCCAGTCGTCATCCAGGCTGGTCGGGTCGACCTTGCCGAAGTAGTGCTGATAGGCCAGGCGCACGAGCGCGTCGGTCAGCAGTATCTCGAGGTCGGCCTGCAGGGCTCCATAACGGTCACCATCCTCCTGCCTCCTTAGCGCGGAGCGGATGGCGGAGTGGTGGAAGTCCTCCGGTTCCAGGCCGTAGCGCTCGCTGGCATCGATGGCCTGCAGCAGGGCCTCCCGGTTGGCGGACGAGGTCCAGGCGGCCCGGAACCCACGTTGGATGAAGACCTCGGCGACGATTCGTGAGGCGGCGATGTCACCGCCGTCGACCCTGGCGGTCCCGGTCTCGATGAGCTGGTCGACGCGATGCCTGATCCCCTCGTCCGCGGCGCCGGCCGCCGGCAGGGGAAGGGCGATGGCCGCCCCGACCAGAAGCACAGCGGCGGCCAGCAGTAAGCCGCTTTCACGGACCGGCGTCCGCCGTTCGCGGCGAGCCGGCCGCAAGAAAGCGATCATAGGCAATACCTCGAGTCTCATCATGGGTCGTTGCGCATCAGGTAGTCGTTTGGAGCCACGCCGATGCCGAAGCGATTCACCCGCTGGTCATAGGCGATGAGGCTCACGACCGCGAATCCGGTCAGTTTCATGCGCATGCTCTCCAGCGACTCAGTCGTCGCGCCGGATCTCCAGGTCCTCCCTCGTCAGGTTCATACGCAGACGGTCGGGATAGTCGGCCGGGATGCCCCACAGCAGGTCCAGGTCCGTCGGCGCGAGCGCCCGCTCGGCGGGGCCGAGGTCGCTGCGCACGGCCAGTATCATGTCGGTGCTCGCCCACGGATGGTCGTACCAGTAGCGGTGGCCGGTGATGTCGAAGCCGCGCCCCTCCCAGCCGTAGGAGACGTCGACGACCTCGAGGCGGTCAGCGGCCATCACCACCTCCATCTCTTCCGGACCGAGGTTCACGTTACGCTGACCGATGCGGCTGCCGCCGCGCATGAACGTCCGGGCCATCTCCAGGGCGCTGTCCTTCGAAGAGACGGTGACGACGATGCGTGTGGCCAGATCGTTCAGTGCCGGCAGCGCGTCGAGGAACTCCTCGCTGGGCACGTCCGCGGCGGCGAAATAGACCGTCCCGAGCCGGAAGCGCTCGCGAAGATCCTGACCGTCTGCGGCGTGGCGGGCATGCAGTTGCGCCAGTGCCGAATTCACTACGCGGCCGCCGGCGCTCCAGCAGATGATGTGGATGCGCCGCGCCACCGACCGGCTCGCCAGCAGCTCCAGCAGCGCGGTCAGTGCGGGCGCCGCGGTGTAGGCCCGCCGCACGTCGCTTCCGCTGCCGTAGGCGAGGATGTTCTGCCGCGTGGGCCACGAGAAGGCCATGGAGGTCATGTCCCGGCCCATGAAGTGGTCCAGCTGGGCGGCGAAGGCGTTGGCGTTGTAGAAGTTGACCTTGGCGCCGTGCACGTAGATCAGCAGGTCCCGGTCACGGGCGGCCTCTATGGAGGCATTCAGATCCGCCATCAGCCAGGCGGCGGCACCGCCGGCATCGCGCACGTTGCCCTCTGCATCCGCGCTGAAGTAGCCCGCCTCGATCAGGCCGGCGATGGAGAGATCGACAAGACCGGGACGATCGGCCCGGCGCGAGTACTCGCTGAGCTCGGCCCAGGAGACGTCCGGCCCGCCGAAACCGATCAGCGTCATCCCCACCGACACCACGTCGCTCTCCGCGTTGCCGTAGTCGATGCGCATGAGGTCGTCGTCACGCTGGCGGGTGGTCGCGTAATAGACGCGGCGCTGGTTCCAGCGCTGCGTCTCGGGAATGTGCTCGAGCGGGCTGACGCCCATCTCCGTGAAAAGCACCGGCGTGGGCATCAGCGGTTGAACTTGTGGTCCGGCGCAGCCGACCAGTGTCACCGTCGCGGCGAGCAACAGGATACGAAGATGTCGAAGTCGTCTCACGGACCACCTCCGGTACTGATTACCTGTGAAATTCTGACGCGTGGGCGCCGCCAATACTACACGGCAGCCGATGTTACCCCGTGCCACCCAGCCATCCGCCGCCCAGGATGAGCGGTCTGCCCGGGACGGTCGACGGCAAGCTGACGCAATATTCGATATCTTGTGGTGCCCGCGCCTCGGCGAGGATGCGGGGCCGTGGCGGCAGCTTGGTCTTTCCGGTAGCCTTTTCCCGGCCCAGCGCAGACGCAGCGGCACACCGCGCCCCCGGACTACAAGAAGAGTGACGATAATGTTTCAGATCAGGCAGAGCGCCATGTGGAAGACGGCCTCGCTGTGCGTCGCAGCCATAGGCCTCGCCGGCTGCGAAAAAGCGCCGCCCGCCCCGCCACAGGAAGTGGCCCGGCCCGCACAGATCCTCACGCTGGGCGCGGCGGACCTCGGCTCCGGCCTGCGCTTCCCCGGCCGCGTCCGTGCGGTCAAGCGCGCCGAGCTCGCCTTCGACGTCGCCGGCAAGATCGTGGAGTTCCCCGTGACCGAAGGTCGGAGGCTGAAGGCCGGCGACCTGATCGCTGCTCTGGACCCCGAGGCGTTCCAGCTCCAGCTCTCGGCGGCCAGGGCGGAGTATGACAAGGCCCGCGCCGATTACGAACGGGTGGAAAAGGTCTGGCGCGACACCCAGGCGGTGGCCCGGGCCGAGGTGGACCAGAAGCGCACCGCCATGGAGGTGGCGCGTTCCCGCTATGCGGCGGCGCGCAAGGACTTCGAGGACACCCGGCTGACGGCGCCGTTCGATGGCGTCCTCACCCGTCGCTACGTGGAGAACTTCCAGGCCGTGCAGGCCAAAGAGCTGGTTGCCAGCGTGCAGGATCTCGCCGAACTGGAGGTGGTGATCTACGTCCCGGAGCGCATCGTGCAGGGCGCGCCGCGCCGCGTGGCCGGCGAGGCCACCTTCGAGGGCATACCCGGCCGCCGCTTTCCCGTGACGCTGAAGTCGTTCTCCTCCGAGGCGGATCCGCAGACCCAGACCTACGAGGTGGTGCTGACGCTGAGCCGTCCGCAGGACGTCACCATCCTGCCGGGCATGGCGGCCGAGGTCTTCCCGGCGGCGTCCGCCGGCGAGGGCGAGCAGGCACTGCTGGTGCCGATGAAGGCGATCTTCGCCGGCCCCGATGGTGGCTCCCGCGTCTGGGTCGTGGATGGAGAGACGTCCCGGGTCAGCCAGCGCACCATCCAGGTCGGCGAGATCACGGGCGACGGCGCGGTGGTGACGGCGGGTCTCTCCCCGGGCGAGCGCATCGTCACGGCCGGCATCAGCCACCTGCGCGACGCCATGCTCGTGCGGCCCCTCTGAGGGCCGGAGGCTCTGCCATGGACCTGGCCGACTACACCCTGCGCAAGAGCACCATCGCCTGGGTCGGCTGCGCGCTGCTGC
>CAYQZN010000074.1:0-11504 GCA_964421805.1 uncultured Woeseiaceae bacterium | reverse complement strand
AAGAACCCCTGCAGCGCGTGGCAGCCGCGCTCGCGCAGAAAATCGATCTGCTCCACCGTCTCGACGCCCTCCGCGATGACGGCGAGACCGAGTTCGCGGGACATTGCGATGATGGCCGAGCACACCGAGCGCTGGGCCGTGTCGGCCTGACACTGTTCGACGAAGGAACGGTCTATCTTGATGGCCTTGACCGGATACTGGATCAGCCGGCCTAGCGAGGAATGCCCGACACCGAAGTCGTCGATCACGATGCCGACGCCCAGCGCCTTGAGCTTCTGCAGCATCACCGCGGCCTGCTTCTCGCGCATCAGCATCGCCTCGGTGAGTTCCAGCTCGAGCTGCGCCGGCTCCAGTCCGGCGGCCTCCAGCGCGCCGTAGACCACCCGGGGCAGGTCGTCGCGGCAGAACTCCTGCTCCGAGAGATTGACCGATATCGGCGGCATCGCCTCCCAGGTCTCCGCCCAGTAGGCGGCATGTGCGCAGGCGGCATGCAGCACCCATTTGCCGATGGGCCGCATGAGTCCGGTCGCCTCGGCGAGCGGAATCAGTTCCTGCAGGGACACCGCGCCCCGCGCCGGGTGCTGCCAGCGCAGCAACGCCTCCAGGCCGGCCACCCGCCCCGTCTCGAGATCGATGCGTGGCAGGTAGCGAAGCTCCAGCTGGTCCCGCTCGATCGCCAGTCGCAGCTCGTCCTTCAGGTCGAGCCGGCGCAGCGCGCGCTGGCGCATCGTATCGGAGTAGAACTCCTGGCCCGCGTCGCCGCCCATGCGTGCCTCGTCCAGGGCGGCCCGGGCGCTGTGCAACAGGCCCTGCGCGTCGCTGCCGTCCGCCGGGTAGAGGGCGATACCGATGCTGGGCGTGACCTCGAGCTGGTGTCCCTGATAGCTGACCGGGTCGGCAAAGGCGGCGCGGATGCGACCGGCCACCTGTGCCACCGTCCGGCGGTCATCCACATCGCGCAGCACGACGACGAATTCGTCGCCGCCGATACGGGCCAGCTCCGTGGCACCGCCCTCCCCCGGTCGCGCCCGCTGCACGGCGTCGGCGTCGCGCAGGCAGCGCTCGAGGCGGCTGCCGACCACCCGCAGGATGGCGTCGCCGACCGCCCGGCCCAGCGTCTCGTTGATGCGCGTGAAGCGGTCGAGATCGATGCTCATGACCGCCAGACCGCGTCCGAGCCGGCGCGCGTCTTCGATCATCGCGTCCAGCCGGCCGAGGAAAGCGGTGCGTCCGGGCAGGCCCGTCAATGTGTCCGGCCCGCCGCCGCCGGCGACGCGCCCCGCGACGGCCATGTCGGTCACGTTGCGCGTGATCGCCATGACCCGGTCCCGGCCCTGGGCCAGCAAGCGCATCTCGTAGCGTTGCTTCTCGCCCGCGCCGCCGAGTTCGAACTCGAAGTTGCACGGTCCGCCGCTCGACAGCGTGCGCCGGATATTGCGCACGATCAGCGCGGCCACGTCGCGGGGCAGCACCTCGGAGAGGCGGCGGCGGGCGAGGCGCTCGGGTCGCAGCAGCGGGTCCTTCTCGCCGCCGCCCAGATACTCCCGCACCATCCCGTCCTCGCCCAGCACGAAGAACGTATCGGGTACCGCGTGAAGGATGCGCGCATCGGCCATGATCGCGGGTTGCATGCCGGTCAGCGTGCGGCCGGTGTCGCCGTGGGACCGGAACCGTTCCCGCAGGAATACGTGGTCGACGGGCTTGATGAACACCGCCGTGGCGCCTGCCCCGTAGAGGCCATGCAGCGCCTCACGGCCGTCGCCGTCCGTCAGGGCGATCACCGGCACGTGTTCCAGGCGGACACGGCTGCGGACACGCCGGCACCAGTCTTCGGTGCGCTCGCCGGCATCCACGACGATGAGCGCCGGCGCCTCGTCCGGGAAACGGCCGGGCCGCGTCGAGGCAGCCGGGATCTCGACGGCGTGGAAACCCTCGTCGGCTAGCGCCGCCATAACGAGGTCCCGGGTCTCGCCGCGGGAGGCGATCACCAGGGCCCGACCGTCGTCGCCACCGGTCGCGTATCCGTTTTCCTGTGTCCAGGTTTGCATTATGTCAAGCCGCTGCGGCTCCCGCGTATTGAACTTGCTGTCGAGTCAGAGACTAGCGCCTCGCCACGGCGTCATTGTTGAGCCAGTTCACGATTGGGCGAAGCGATGCGCGGGTCGTGGAATCCCCCGATATCCATGCGCCTTGGGAACCCGGTATCTAGGGAGCTTGGGGGGGCGCGAATTCCCCCCGTGGGCCCACGGAATCCCCGATGAACGAGAGCAGCCGCGATCTGACCCGCCCGGCGGATCTTCGTCATGACGCCCTGACCGGGCCGCAGCGGGAACGCCGCCCCGTGTACGTGGACTTGCTGCCGCCCTGCAATGCCGCCTGCCCGGCCGGGGAGAACATTCAGGCCTGGCTGGGGGCCGCCCAGGCCGGCGACTACGAGTCCGCGTGGCGGGTACTGGTCGCGGACAACCCGCTGCCGGCGGTGCACGGCCGGGTCTGCTACCACCCCTGCGAAGACCACTGCAACCGCACACCCATCGACCAGGCCGTGAGCATCCATGCCGTGGAGCGTTACCTCGGCGATCGGGCGCTGGCCGAGGGCTGGCAGGCGCAGCCGCCCGCCGCCGCGAGCGGCATGCGCGTGCTGGTGGTCGGCGCGGGACCCAGCGGGCTGTCCGCCGCCTGGCACCTGCGGCAGGCCGGTCATGCGGTGGAGATCCGCGACGCGGGGCCCGTGGCCGGCGGCATGATGCATGTCGGCATACCGGCTTACCGGCTGCCCCGGGACGTGCTCGAGGCCGAGATCGCCCGGATCGAGGCGGCGGGCGTCGCCATCACGCTGAATCACCAGGTGGAGGACCTGGAAGGAGAGCGGGCGCAGGGCGGCTTCGACGCCGTTTTCGTCGCCGTCGGCGCCCATCTCAGCAAGCGCATCGACATACCGGCCCGGGACGCCGGCAGGGTCATGGACGCCGTCACGTTCCTGCGTGACGTCGACAGCGGCCGTGCGCCGCGGCTCGGCCGGCGCATCGCGGTCTACGGCGGCGGCAACACCGCCATGGATGCGGCCCGGGTGGCGCGCCGCCTGGGCGCGGACGAGGCGCTCATCGTGTACCGGCGCGACCGGGAGCACATGCCGGCCCACGCCTTCGAGGCTGCCGACGCCGAGGAGGAAGGCATCCGCATCAACTGGCTGCGCTCCATCCGCGAGCTGGAGTCCACCCACATGACCGTGGAGGTGATGGAACTCGACGAGAACGGCCGTCCGCGTCCCACCGGCGCGACGGAGACCCTCGAGGCGGACAGCCTCATCCTCGCGCTCGGCCAGGACACCGACACCGGCTTCCTGCGTGCCGTGGAAGGCATCGAATTCCACAAGGACGGCACCGTCGTGGTGGACGAGCGGATGATGACCGGCCACCAGGGCATATTCGCCGGCGGCGACATGGTGCCCTCCGAGCGCACCGTCACCGTGGGCGTGGGGCACGGCAAGAAAGCCGCGCGCCATATCGACGCATGGCTGCGCGGCGAGCGCCACGAGCCCGCGCCGAAGCACCCGGTGGTGACGCGGGACATGCTCCGTCTGAGCCTCTACCAGGGGACTTTCGCGCAGCCGGAACCGAAGCGCTCGGCGGCAACGCGGGCGGAGGACTTCGGCGAGGTCGTCTCCACCATCACGGAACCGGAGGCCAGGCACGAGGCGGCGCGCTGCCTGTCCTGCGGTAACTGCTACGAGTGCGACGGCTGCCTCGCCGCCTGCCCGGAGGACGCCGTCATCAAGCTCGGGCCCGGCAAACGCTACCGCTTCGACTACAGCCTGTGCACCGGCTGCGCCACCTGCTACGAGCAGTGTCCCTGCCATGCCATCGAGATGATCCCGGAGCCCGGCCTTGACCGCTGAACACCAACTGTCGGTGACGACGCTGGACGGCAACGAGGCCTGCGCACGCATCGCCTATCGCCTGAGCGAAATCTGCGTGATTTATCCCATCACGCCCTCCTCGCCCATGGGAGAGCTCGCCGACCAGTGGTCGAATGCCGGCCGGCAGAACATCTGGGGCGACGTGCCCTCGGTAGTGGAGATGCAGAGCGAGGCGGGGGCGGCCGGCGCCGTGCACGGCGTGCTGCAGACCGGCGCCCTGGCGACCACGTTTACGGCCTCCCAGGGCCTGCTGCTGATGATCCCGAACATGTACAAGATCGCCGGCGAACTGACGCCGACCGTCTTCCACGTGGCGGCGCGCGCGGTGGCCGGTCAGGCGCTGTCGATCTTCGGCGATCACCAGGACGTGATGGCGACACGGCCGACCGGATTCGCCCAGCTCGCCTCGGCCTCGGTGCAGGAGGCCCAGGACCTGGCATTGATCGCCCATGCCGCGACGCTCGCGACCCGGGTACCGTTCCTGCACTTCTTCGACGGTTTCCGCACCTCCCACGAGATGAACACGCTCGAGCTGCTGCCGGACACCGTTTTGTCCGCGATGGTGCCGGAAGAACTCGTGCTGGCCCATCGGGGGCGGGCGCTCGACCCGGACGCCCCGGTACTGCGGGGCACCGCCCAGAATCCGGACGTCTACTTCCAGGCCCGGGAAGCGGCGAACCCCTGGTACGCGGCGGTTCCTGCCGCCGTCGCGGGGGCCATGGAGCGCTTCGCGGGGCTGACGGGCCGCCGCTACCGCCTGTTCGACTACACGGGTGATCCGGAGGCCGAACGGGTGATCGTCCTGATGGGTTCGGGTGCCGGCACGGCGGCCGAGACGGTCGAGCATCTGAACGCCCGCGGCGAGAAGGTGGGCCTGCTGCAGGTCCGGCTGTTCCGGCCCTTCGACGCCGGCGCCATGCGCGCGGCGCTGCCGCCCACCGTGCGTCGGCTGGCCGTACTGGACCGCACAAAGGAACCCGGCTCGGTGGCCGAGCCGCTCTGCCTGGACGTGATCGCGGCGCTCGCCAGTCCCGCCGTCAATCCCGTGGACGGCCATCCCGGCGTCAGCGCCGAGGTGATCGGCGGGCGCTACGGCCTGTCGTCGAAGGAGTTCACGCCCGCGATGGTCCGCGCCGTCTTCGATAACCTGGCCGCCGAGGAGCCGAAGCGGAGCTTCACGGTCGGCATCGACGACGACGTGAGCGGCACCAGCCTGTCCGTGCCGGCTGGCTTCCGCCTCGAGCGGGGCGAGACTTTCCAGGCGGTGTTCCACGGGCTCGGCGCGGACGGCACCGTCAGCGCGAACAAGAACACGATCAAGATCATAGGCAGCCGGCCCGGCACCCATGCCCAGGGCTATTTCGTCTACGATTCCAAGAAGGCCGGCTCGCGGACCGTATCCCATCTGCGCTTCGGACCGGATCCCATCCGCTCCACCTGTCTCATCGAGGAGGCCGACTTCGTCGCCTGCCACCAGTTCGATTTCCTGCACACCGGCGACGTGCTGGGACTGGCCCGGCGCGGGGCGCGGGTGCTGCTGAACGCCCCGGGGTCCGCCGAAGGGGTCTGGGCGCAGCTGCCCCGCTCGGTGCAGCGGGAGATCCTCGACAAGAACCTGGACGTGTGGGCCATCGATGCCTACCGGGTGGCCAGGGAGGCGGGGCTGGGCCGTCGCATCAACACGATCATGCAGACGTGCTTCTTCCAGCTGATGGGCATCATGCCGGCGGAGGAGGCCATCGCACAGATCAAGGAGGCCATCGGCAGGAGTTACCGGCGCAAGGGGCCGGAAGTGGTCGAGCGAAACTTCGCGGCCGTGGACCGGGCCATCGCCAACCTCGCGCCGGTGCCTCCGGACGAAGTCACGGCCACCTCAGACCGGCGGCCCCCGGTGCCGGAGGATGCGCCGGAGTTCGTGCGCCGCGTCACCGGGCCGCTGCTGGCCGGACGCGGAGACGCGCTGCCGGTAAGCGCCCTGCCCGCGGACGGCACCTGGCCGACCGGCACCGCCGCCTGGGAGAAGCGCAATATCGCCGATTTCGTGCCGGAGTGGGACCCGGAGATCTGCATCCAGTGCGGCCAGTGCGGCGCCGTCTGCCCCCACGGCGTGATCCGGGCGAAATTCTTCGACGACGCGGGGCTGGCTGACGCACCGTCCGGCTTCCCCAGCGCGCCGGTTTCCGCGCGGGGCTTCCCGGACACGCGTTACACGCTGCAGATCTATGCCGAGGACTGCACCGGCTGCGCGCTGTGCGTGGACGCCTGTCCGGCGAGGAATATCGAGCGTCCTGCCGAGCGCGCCATCAACATGCGCCCGAAACCCGCGGACCTCGAGCCGGTGCGCAGGCACCTTGCCTGGTTCGAAGGGCTGCCCGACGTGGACCGGGGCCACGTGGACTTCTCCAACATCCGCGGCGTGCAGTATCTGCCGCCCCTGTTCGAGTTCTCCGGCGCCTGCGCCGGCTGCGGCGAGACGCCCTATCTGAAACTGCTGTCCCAGCTGTTCGGCGACCGGGCGGTGATCGCCAATGCCACCGGCTGCTCGTCGATCTACGGCGGCAACCTGCCGACCACGCCCTGGGCGAAGAATCACGAGGGCCGCGGGCCCGCCTGGTCGAACTCGCTGTTCGAGGACAACGCGGAGTTCGGCCTCGGTTTCCGGCTGAGCGCGGATCAGCACCGCCGTCACGCGGAGCAGCTGCTGGGCGAACTGGCGCCCCGGCTGGAGCCGGACCTGGTGGACGGGCTGCTCCAGGCGGTGCAGGACGAGGAATCCGAGATCCGCGAACAGCGCCGCCGGGTAGCTGCTCTGCGTGAGGCCCTGGCCCGCATCGACGACCCCCGCGCGATGCGCCTCGCCTCGCTGGCCCGCCACCTGGTCAGGCACAGCATCTGGCTCGTCGGCGGCGACGGCTGGGCGTACGACATCGGCTACGGCGGCCTCGATCACGTGCTCTCGCTGGAGCGCGACGTGAACGTGCTGGTGCTCGACACGGAGGTCTATTCCAACACCGGCGGCCAGGCGTCGAAATCCACGCCGACGGCCGCGGTGGCGAAATTTGCCGCCGGCGGCAAGAGCGTGGCCAAGAAGGACCTGGCCCTGCAGGCCATCGCCTACGGCCACGTCTACGTCGCCCGCGTCGCCCTCGGCGCCAACCCGCAGCAGACGCTGCTCGCCTTCCGCGAGGCGGAGCGCTATCCGGGGCCCTCCGTCATACTCGCCTACAGCCACTGCATCGCCCACGGCATCAACATGGAGCACGGCCTCAGGCAGCAGAAGCTCGCGGTCAGCTGCGGCCACTGGCCGCTGATGCGCTACAACCCGCTGCTGGCCGAGCAGGGCGAGGTGCCCTTCCTGCTGGACTCGCCCAGGCCGACGAAACGCTTCCGCGACTACGCCAGCAGGGAGATGCGCTACCGGGTGCTGGAGGCCAGCGACCCGGACCGCGCCGAGTGGCTGATGACCCGGGCGCAGGAACACATCGACCGCCACTGGCGCATCTACGAGGAGATGGCCGGCCGCGGCACCGAGGCCAATCCGTATCGCCACCTCGCCGCCGGCGACAGCTTCGGAGGGAAACCGGCATGAAGCTCAGCACCACCTATCTCGGCCTGGAACTCGAGCACCCCGTCGTCGCGTCGGCATCGCCGTTGTCGCAGACGCTCGACGGCGTTCGACGTCTCGAGGACGCCGGCGCGGCCGCCGTCGTGATCCACTCCCTGTTCGAGGAACAGATCCGCCACGAGGCGGCGGCCCAGGCCCATCTCATGGACGCCGGCAGCGAGAGCTTCGGCGAAGCACTCAGTTATTTCCCGGACCTGGGCGGCGCCGAGATCGGGCCCCAGCAGTACCTGGAGCACGTACGCCGCTGCCGCGAGGCGACGAGCATCCCGATCATCGCCAGCCTGAATGGCTCGAGCCCCGAGGGCTGGACCGACTATGCACGGCTCATCGAGGAGGCCGGCGCGCACGCGCTGGAACTCAATCTCTACTACCTGCCGGCCGAGCCGGCGGAGTGCGGCGCCGACGTGGAGCGGCGTTACCTGCAGACGGTGCACCTGGTGCGTGAAGCGGTCTCCATCCCGCTGGCGGTGAAAGTCGGTCCCTGGTTCAGCTCTTTCGGACACATGGCGCTGCAGCTGGAGTCCGCCGGCGCGGACGGCCTGGTGCTGTTCAACCGCTTCTATCAGCCGGACTTCGACATCGAGAAACTGGAGGTGGAGCCGACGCTGGAGCTGAGCCGCTCCGGCGAGATCCGACAGGGCCTGTTCTGGCTGGCCCTGCTGCACGGCAGGGTGCAGGGATCGCTCGCCGCCAGCAGCGGGGTGACCAGCGCGGCTGAAGTGGCGAAGTACCTCCTCGCCGGCGCCCACGCGGTCATGACCGCCTCGGCCCTGCTGCGCCTGGGCCCTCCCTATCTCGCCAGTCTCCGCGATGGCCTGGCGGACTGGATGGACGCCAGGGGGTACGAGGACGTCGACCAGGTGCGCGGCGCCATGAGCCACGGGCGCGTGGCCGAGCCCGCCGCCTTCGAGCGGGCCAACTACCTGCGGGTGCTGGACAGCTACCAGAACCGCTGGGGCTGATCAGTCAGCCTGGTCAGCCGGGCGCGTCATCTCGCTGCAATATCGGTCCGGCAGTCTTGATGACCGCGCGGGCTGCGGTATGCTCCTGCGCTGCCGATGGCTGACAGAAGGACCCCGGACCGTGAGACTCTCCGCCCTCCTCGCCGCAGCACTGACCGCGCTCGCCGCCGGTTGCGCCACGAATCCCGACCGATCCTCCGATTCCGGGCCGGCCGCCCGCACGGAACCGCCGCAGCTGGTGGTCCTGGTGGTGCTGGACCAGTTCGGCGACTGGGTCCTTGCCGAGCACCTGCCGCTGTTGCCGCCGGAGAGCCTGCTGCGCCGGGCCTGGGCCGAGGGCGCGCGCCACTCGGTGGACCTGCGCTACGCCAACACCGCCACCGCAGCCGGGCACGCGACGCTGGTCACGGGCGTCGCCCCGTCGGTGCACGGCGCCTTCGCCAACGCCGTGCACGACCCCGCCCGCGGGCGGGTGCCCATCGTCGACGACGGGGTGCATCCGGTGATCGGCAATGCGGCCAGCCACGCCAGCCCCGCCGCGCTCAGGGTGGACACCGCCGGCGACCGGCTGCACCAGGCCACCGCCGGGGAAGCCGTGATCGTCGGCGTCTCCATGAAGGCGCGGGCCGCCATTCTCGCCACCGGCCGCTCGGCGGATCTCGCGGTCTTCTACGACGACGACATCCCGGCGATGACCACCTCCGCCTGGTACCGGCCGGACGGCAGCCTGCCGGAGTGGCTGACGGCGTTCAACGCCGACTGGCCCGTGGAGCGCACCTTCACCACCTGGCAGCGGCGGGCCGACAGCCCCTGCGCGCAGGACGACGCGCCCGGAGAGGGGCCATTCGTCGGCTGGAACAACGTGTTCCCCTACGACCCCGCCGACTCACGCAAGCCCGACAAGGCCTTCGGCTACTCCGCGGCCTCCACACCCTGGTTCTTCGCCGCGGCCCGGGCGGCGATCGAGGCCGAACGCATGGGCGAGGACGACGTCCCGGACCTCCTGGTGCTGGGCGTCTCGGGTACCGACCGCATCGGCCACGTATGGGGCGCCACCTCCTGCGAGTACGTGGACAACCTGCTGCGCACGGACCGGGAGCTCACGGCACTGGCCCGCTCCCTGCCCGAGCAGATGCGGGTGACCTTCGTCGTCACGGCCGATCACGGCGTCGCCCGCCTGCCGGAGCAGACCGGCGAGCCAGGCGGGCGTCTATCCCGCGAGACGATCGTCGGCACCGCCCGTGAGGCCGCCGCGGCGGCGCTCGGCGAGGGTGACTGGATCGCCGGTTACGAGTCCTCCGGCCTCTATTTCACAGCCGCCGGCGATGCCCATGGCGAAGAACTCTCAGCGGCCGTGGCCGAGGCGCTGGCGGATCTGACGGGCATCGAGCGCGTCTACGCTTTCCGCGACCGCGCGGCGCTGGCGGCGAGCGCGAACGGCGTCGACCGGCTCGCCGCGGCGTCGATGCCCGAAGACGTGGACGCAGACCTGCTGGTGGTCCCCGCCACCGGCTGGTTCAACGCGGTCTACGACGTTCCCGGCGGCGGCGCCAATCACGGTACGCCCTGGGATTACGACCGCAGAGTGCCCGTGCTGATGTGGGGCCACGGCATCGAGCGGGTCGCGGGCGAGGATGTGGCGGACGCCCGTCGGGTGGCGGCCACGCTCGCCGCCATCCTCGGCGTACCGGCCCCGGAAGGCGCGGCGCAGCCACCGCTGGCCGGCGTGTCGGCCCGAAAACGGGCAGATCGCACGGTCAGCCAGGGTTCTTTTTGACCTTGCCGCGCAACAGGTCGCGCCGGCTGACGGCGTGACCTGGTGCCGCCTTCTCGCTGCCGGGTTTCGCCAGCAGGCTCTCCAGCACCTGTGCGGCGATGTTCTTCGCCGCCTCGTGGTCGGGCACCCCGATGACGTTGGTGAACACGGGCGCAGCCAGGAACACCTCGTCGGTGTCCTCCTCGTCCCGGTTGGCAGTAAAGCGGATCGTCTCCGCAGGCAGGTGCCAGTCGCTCTGATCTCCCTGATCCACCGTCGACCAGTCGTCCTCCTCGCCGGGGAGTAGGATCAGGTTGATGAACCAGGGCGTGATGAGGATGCCCAGGCGATGGCCCTCCCAGTCGCGGAAACCCACCGCCTCCGTCGACAGGCGCTCGTTGTAGAAAGGCAGATCCCGCATCCGCGGTTCGATTTGCTCGAACCGCTCGATCAGACGCTCGACCGCCGGATCACTCACGAACAACGGGCCTCATTCGACCACCGGCAGGAACTTCTCTCGCTCCGCTTCACACTGGGGACAGCACCAATGGTCGGGCAGCGCCGTGAAGGGGGTACCGGGCGGGACCTGCTCCACGTCGTCTCCCTCCGCCGGATCGTAGACGTACCAGCAGATACGGCATTCCATGCGGGTGTCGGCACCGATGCGCCCCTCCATCGCCTCTACCATGTCTCTCCCAGCGGCAGGCTGCCGCGCTCAGTCGTCGGTCCAGTAGGCCTCGAGCAGCTGCGCCAGGCGCTTGCCCGAGTCGCGGATGTCCTCCGGCGCCGCCTCGACCACGTGGGGCAGGTCGGTGATCTCCAGCGAGTTCAGGATCATCTTGGCCATCGAGTTGAAGTAGCGCACCCACCAGACGTCGCGCACCCGCGTCGCCGAGATGATGCAGTGGCCGTAGCCGCGGGACAGGATGTCCACCGGGCCCTTGCCCAGGGTCTCGTCCAGCAAAACCAGGTCCTCGTCCGACATGGGCAGCAGCGAGAGATTGATGACGTGGGTCTCGTCGCCGGGCTTGCGGCTGGCGGCCCGGTCGGCGATCTCGGTGAGGATCGCAGGGGCATTCAGCGCGCCCTGAGGCGCCTCCCCGCCGACGATGTCCGCCGGTGTCCTGTCGCGGCCGAGTTCGCCCAGACGCGCGAGGAAAGGCGCCTCGGCCACTTCCAGCAGGTCATGGGTGACCTTGCCTTCCTCGTTCAGGTAGAAGGTGCGCCAGACGCCGGCCAGCA
>CAYQZN010000073.1:0-11709 GCA_964421805.1 uncultured Woeseiaceae bacterium | reverse complement strand
CCGGATCGCCGCCCGGCGAAATCGCGTATCATTCGCGTCATATTGCCGCTTCGACAGGCATTTCGAACCGGTACCGTGGCCGCCTGCGGGTGGCCGCCGCCGGAGAACCCGAACAGCGAATCATCAAACGAGCGAGCCAATGAGAATCCCGATGACCGCCTGGCTGTGCGCGGCCGTCCTCCTGGCCGGCGCCGCCCGGGCCGAGACGCCGGAAGAACAGCGCCTCATCAACGCAACCGAAGTACTGGAACAGCTGGCCGCCATCCCCGAGGACGGCATCCCGCCGGCCTTGCTCGGCAGCGCCTACGGCGTGGCCGTCATCCCGGACGTGCTGAAGGTGGGCCTCGTCGTCGGCGCCCGCTGGGGCAAGGGCGTGCTGGTGGTGCGCCAGCCCGACGGCCAGTGGAGCCAGCCGAGTTTCATCACCGTCACCGGCGGCAGCGTCGGCTGGCAGGCGGGCGCACAGTCCTCGGACCTGATCCTGGTCTTCAAGAACCGGCGCGGCGTCGAGGGCATCACCGACGGCAAACTGACCCTGGGCGCCGATGCGTCGGTGGCCGCCGGACCGGTGGGCCGTTACACCTCCGCCAGCACCGACATCCGTCTGCGCTCCGAGGTGTATTCCTACTCCCGCAGCCGGGGGCTGTTCCTCGGCGTGGCCGTCGACGGCGCCTCGCTCGGCATCGATCAGTCCGCCAATGCCGCCTTCTACGCCACGCCGGGCGTGAGCGCGGAGTCGATTTTCTCGGCCGACGGCGTCACCGCTCCGGTGCAGGCGCGGCGCTTCGTCGCCACCCTCACCCGCCTGACGCCCGAGGACGGCACGGCCCTGCCGCCGCCGGCGCAGGAGGCGGACGGCGGCGCCGGAGCGGCGCCGGTCCGCGACGGGCCGGAACCCGAAGTGCGCACCTATGGCATCGGTGACGGTGCCGGCGAGCCGCCGCCCTCCGAGGCGGAGCCGGAGACCTTCGAACCCGTCGAGCCCGAGTAAGAGCGAGCGGGAAGCGCCGAACGCGTAAACGCCCGACGAGGCAGGAATATCTCGATTGCGTGAGGGCATTGCCGGGCGCTGGCCCGGCTGCCGGTCAGCCGTCCCCGGACTGAGCGTCCCCGGCGGCGGGATCGCCGCCCGGCGATTCCGTTACCGGCGTGCCGCCGGGCTCGCCGGTGTGACCGCCGGGCGCGCCAGCCCCGCCCTCGATGAGCTGGCGCAGCAACTGCGCTTCCTCGGCCCGACGCTCGGCTTCCTCGGCGCGCTCGCGGGCCTCGTCGGCCGCGCGCTGCAGCGCCCGCAGCTCGTCCAGTTTGCGCTGGGACTGGGCCTCCAGCTTGCGCAGCCGCTCCTCCTCCTCTTCCACCGAGATGCGGTGTGCCGCTTCCCGGGCGTTCTGGCATTCGGGCTCGCGCAGCGTGCGGGTGCGGTCGGCATTACAGCGGGCCAGGGTCCCCTCGAGAGCGATCGGATCGTCCAGGAAGTCGGCCGTGGTCCGGGGCGGTGGTTCGGGCACGCACGCCGCCACCGCCAGGGCGGCGACGGGGAAAAGCATTCTGCAGATCTGTGAGATACGCGGTTTCACTGGATTACGGATCGCTGCCCGACGGCACAAAACGCCAAAAATACTACCATGGGCCGCCGGCCGGTCCCGTGACGCAGGTCCCGCCCCTGCCATGACCCCATACCGTCCCACAATACCCTCCCACGAGACCGTCGGTTACCATTGGCCGACATCGCCACGACGGTCGCCCCGGCAAGGGGGCCTTGCCGGGGAGCACCATGGCGGAGTCTGCTCGAAGCCAGTTCGGTCTGCTGCGGGAACGCCGGTTCCTGCCGTTCTTCGTCACCCAGTTCCTCGGCGCGCTGAACGACAACGTACTGCGCAATGGACTGATTTTCCTGCTCACATTTCACGCGGTCAGCGTCGCCGGGCTGGCGCCCTCGCTGGCGGTCAACCTGAGCGCCGCGCTGTTCATCCTGCCGTTCTTCCTTTTCTCCGCCCTCGCCGGGCAGCTCGCCGACAAGTACGACAAGGCACTGCTCATGCGCCGGGTGAAGCTCGCCGAGATCGCCCTGATGCTGCTCGCCGCCTTCGCCGTCACCGCCGCTCACGGCGGCGCCCTCCTCGCGCTCGTGTTCCTGATGGGACTGCAGTCCACGATGTTCGGTCCGGTAAAGTACTCGATCCTGCCCCAGACCCTCACGGAGAGAGAACTCGTCGGCGGTAACGCGCTGGTGGAGGGCGGCACCTATCTGGCCATCATCCTGGGACTCGCCATCGGCGGGCTCGCGGTCGCGGCCGGGGGCCCGGGATCGGTACTGCTCGCCCTGCTGCTGCTTGCCTTCGCGGTAGCCGGCTATGCCGCCTCGCGCTTCATCCCGGAGGCGCCGCCGCCGGAACCGGACCTGGTGCTGCGCTGGAATCCGTTCACCGAGACCCTGCGCATCATGCGTTTCGCGGGCGAGGAGCGCAGCGTGCTGCTCGCCATCCTCGGCATCTCCTGGTTCTGGAGCTTCGGTTTCGTCGCCCTCTCGGAACTGCCGGTCTACGCCGCGGAGATCCTGCGCGGCGATCCGGGCGTCGCCACGGTGCTGCTGGTGGCCTTCGCCGTCGGCATCGCCCTCGGCGCCCTGCTCTGCGAGCGGCTGTCCGGGCGCCGCATCGAACTGGGTCTGGTGCCGATCGGCGCTCTGGGCCTCACGGTCTTCGCACTGGACGTCTACCTCGCGCACCCGACTGCGCTGGCGGGGCCGCAGGCCGGCATCGTCGCCACCTTCGCCCGGGAAGGCACCCTGCGCGTGTTCGTCGACTTCCTGTTGCTGGGCGTGTTCGGCGGACTGTTCAGCGTGCCCCTGTACGCGCTGATGCAGGAGCGCAGCGCCGAGCGGCACCGCTCCCGGATCATCGCCGCCAACAACATCATCAACGCCCTGTTCATGGTGCTCGCCGCCGGGCTGGCCCTGGCCGCACTCGCCGCCGGCCTGACGCTGCCGGGACTGTTCCTGGTGCTGGCCGCGGTGAACGCCCTGGTGGCCCTCTATCTCTGCGTGACGCTGCCGGAATTCCTGCTGCGCGTCTCCGCGTGGCTGCTGGTGCACGTAATGTACCGGGTACGGGTCCGGGGGCTGGACCACATCCCCGAGACCGGGCCCGCGGTGCTGGTCTGCAACCACGTCAGCTTCGTGGACGCGCTGATCATCGGCGGACTGGTGCGACGGCCGGTGCGCTTCGTGATGCATCACCGCATCTTCGCCGTGCCGGTGCTGTCCTACCTGTTCCGCGCCGCCCGCGCCATCCCCATCGCCTCGCGCCGGGAAGACGAGGCCCTGCTCGAGGCCGCCTACCGCACCATCGACGACGAACTGGCGGCCGGCCACCTGATCTGCATCTTCCCGGAGGGCGCGCTGACGCCGGACGGCCGCATCGGGCAATTCCGCCAGGGCATCGAGCGCATCCTGGCCCGGCGGCCGGTGCCGGTCGTGCCGATGGCGCTGCGGGGCCTGTGGGACAGCTGGTTCAGCCGTCGGGGCGGACGCGCCGTGCTGAAGAGACCGCGACGCTTCCGCGCGCGGGTCGAACTTCAGGCGGCCGCGCCACTGCCGCCCGGGCGGGTCACGGCCCGGCGGCTGGAGATGGTCGTTCGGGCCCTGCGGGGACCGGCTCGCTGACCACGGCCGTGCCCGCCCGCAGGCGGTCCCGCCACTGCTCCACCAGCACCGCCGACTCGCCCTGCAGCGGCGCCACGTCCGCCGCGCCGAAGTCCACGCCCACGGCCCGCGGCGCGCCGTAGCCGGCCAGCACCCGCACCAGCCTGCCGTCGTCGCCCGCCAGGCTCATGCCGCCGCGGATGACCGTGGCGGGCAGCAGCCGGGCGGACTCCGGGAGCAACTGGAATACGGACAGGCGGTAACGATGCAGCCAGTGGCCGCTGCGGGCCACGAGGTGATCGCCGTCGGCACTGAACGCCAGCGAGGTCGCCGGCCCGGGTAGCGGATCCGCCGCCCCCTTCAGCTGGCGATCGGCCATGTCCAGCAACTGCAGCGCGCCCTCGCCGGTGGCGATGGCGAGGATACCGCCGTCCCGGCTGGGCGCCAGCGCCGTAACCGGCCCGCCGACGCCCGCCAGACGCTCCAGCCGATCGTCCTCGGCCAGGCGCCACACGCTCCCCTGTGCGTCGCCGAACAGGAAGCCCTCGCCCGCCGGCAGGCTCTCGACCGCCGTGATGCGCGCGCCCGGCTGGCGCTCCGACAGCAGGGAGCCGTCCCGGGCATCCCAGATCCGCAGATGGGGCCCGGCGACGACGACCACGCGCCCGCCGCCGGCGGACACGGCCAGCGCGCTGACCGCATGGGCGCTGGGCTGCAGCGCGATGAACCCTCTCGGTTCGCCCGCCTCCGCGTCCCAAACCCGCAGGCTGCCGTCCACGGCGGCGCTGGCCAGCACGCGGCCGTCGCGGCTGAAGGCGGCGCAGCAAACGGCACGGGCATGACCGAAGTAGTCGACCCGCTCTGCGGGCCGCTGGTCGGCCCCGCCGCCGTTACCGCTATTGCTATTGCTATTGCCCCTGCTACCGTCATTGCCGAGCGCCTGCAGCCGCAGGCTGCCATCACGGGTACCGATGGCCACGGTCCGGCCATGCGGAGACAGCGCGACAGTCGTCACGGCGCCCGCCCCGCTGCCGCCGACGGCCGGCGGCGGAGGCGGCAGGCGCCACACGCGCACCCAGCCCTCGGCCGGGCTGCCCGTCAGCGCGAGCCGATCCGCATCCCGGTGGGCGGCCCAGACCGGCTGGCCCGCCGCGAAGCCGCCCCTCAGCAGAGGCCCGGCCAGGGTCTCCAGGTCTTCGCCCAGCAGACGGAAACCGGATCCGGCCGACCCCACCAGCAGGCGGTCGCCGGTCTCGTCGAAACTCACCCGCCAGGGGCCGGGCCCCGGGAAGTTGCGCACGCGTCCCGTCCCGGCGTCGCCGGCACGCCACAGCATCAGGCCGCCGTCGGCGAGCTGCACGGCCAGGCGGTCGCCCCGGGAGTCGAAGTCCAGAGCAACGGGCTGGCCCGGCGGGTCCAGCTCCGCGGCGGGCTGCTCGTCACCGAAACGCCAGATGCGTACGGCGCGATCCGGATCGGCGACGGCGACCATCCGTCCGCCGGGGGCGATCGCGATGGCGCCGTGGTCCACGCCGGCCGCGGTAGCCCCGAGTTGCCTGCCTTCGATGAGATCGAAAGCCTCCACGGCGCGCTCCGGGCCGGCGCCCACCAGGGCGAGCATCTCGCCGTCCGGCGACAGGGCGCTCAGCGTCGCTTCGCGGCCGACCCCCGGCAACTCGACCGCATCGCCGGTGGACAGAGTCCATGCCTCGATGCCGGCAGCGCCGTGCACCAGGACGACCCGCTGATCCAGCACGAAGCCGATGATCCGGTCTTCCCGGGTGATCGGCAGCGTGGATACGGGACTGAGCGAGGCCAGATCCCAGACCCGGGCGGCCGCATCGCCTGCCGGCGGCACGGCGATGGCGTAGCGCCCGGCCGGGCCGAGGAACAGGGCCGACGCCGATTCGGGCATCGGGTCCTCCAGCGGCAGCGGCGGCCCGGCCGGCGAGCCGTCGGACCGGACGTCGCCGAAGTCGAGACTCCACGCCGCCAGCGCGCCCGTGACGCCCGGCACCTGATCGGCGACGGAGAGCGTCCAGGTACCGCCCCGCGGCTCGTCCGCCAGCGGCGCGAGCACGCCGCCCGCTTCGGCCGTGAAGCGATGGCGCAGCGCAGACGCGCCGGCGAGACCCGGCTGAAAGGTCACGCTCCGGCCCGAAGGTGCGGTCAACGTGATGCTGAGATCGAAGGGCCGGTCGTGATCGAGCCGGGCCTCCAGAACCAGGTCCGCACCGGCCCTGCCCTCGGCCTGCACCTGGCGGCGGCTGACCGCGGGCAGGAACGCGAGCGCCGTGGCGTCCCAGGCGGGCTCGGCCACCGGCGGCAGACGGTCGATGCGCCACGCGTGCACGCTGTTGCCGCGCACGGCCAGCAGCCGGCGCCCGTCCCGGTCGAGCACCGCCTGATCGAAACCCCGCGGCACGCGCAGGGTCGCGGCCAGCAGATCGTAATCCGCCCCGATGAGCGCGGCCGCCCGCCGCCGCCGCTCCACGGTGGGCTCCACCAGCGAGCGGATCCTGGCCAGCAGGGCGGCGTCGCGCTCGTGGCCGAACTCGGCCGCGAGCGCCCTGCGGTCCCAGAATTCCGCCACCAGCTGATCGGCGAGCGGCTCCGCGCCGGGCAGCGCCCGCAGCAGCTCGTCGGCCGTCTCCACCGCCGTGACGTCACTGGCACCGCGGCTCATGCGGGTGAGGTAGTCGAGAAACATGCGGTCCGCGCTGGCGCCGTGGCCCGGCAGCCGTGACAGCGTCTCCCAGGCCTGCCGCGCCTCCGGCAGAGTCGCGGTGGCCGAGGTCAGGACGGCGGTCCACGGCCGCGGCAGGAACTGCGTGTACCAGATCGGGATCAGGATGGTGAGCAGCACCGCCGCCGCCACCGCGCTGATGCGCCGCCAGCGGAAAGGCAGCTGCTCGTTGGCCCAGCGCGCGGTGAATATCTGGTGGTAGAGGCGGCTGCGGACGGCCAGCGTGCCGCCCCTCGTCGGCACCAGCAGGCCCTGGGAAATCAGACGCCGCTGCGCCGGCGACTCCGGGTCCAGGATGACCTTGCCGCCCTTGCGCACGCGGCCGTACACCGCGAGGATCTCGTCGTGCTCCTTGCGCGGCTCCGTCAGTGCGTGGTGCAGGTAGCTCAGGTGGGGCTCGTTGCGCAGCGCGGACGGATTCAGGTACAGCCGGTAGACGAGCGCGTCGACGACGAACGCCGGATCCTCCAGGTCGGCCTCCCGCATCTTCGCCCGGGCGACGGCGCGGGCGAGTTTCTGGGTGAGATAGGGCTGACCGTTGGTCCAGAAGTGAATCCGCTCCAGCGCCTCCTTCGCCCGCGGCGGCGCCAGCCCGAGCGCAGGGCCGAACACATCCAGCTGATGCAGTCGGAAGTCGCGCAGCACCACCGGCTGGGCGACGGCGAAGGGCGAGTATTCCGAATCCGCATCGAAGCCTTCCGGCACGCTCATGCCCAGCATGACGAAATTGAGACGGGCCAGTCCCGGCTCCGCGGCCCGGGCATTGTGCGCCGCCCGGATGCTCGCCAGCAGCTGTTCGACGCCGGGGAAGTTGTCCAGGCACTGCATCTCGTCGATGAAGATCGTCACCGGTCCGCTCGTGCTCTCCAGGATGAGGTCCCAGTAGAGCTCGGTGAGCCGCTGGCGGTTGGTCAGCACCGCCTTGTCCTGCCACCACTCCTGCAGGTCCACCTTGAGACGCAGCTGGCGGATGAGGCGGAAGGCGAAGCTGTAGAACCAGCGTCCGAGGTCGTCCGGGCGCTCCCTGGCGCCCACCTGGGTGAGATCGACGACCGCGACGTGGCGGCCCTCGCCGCGCAGCTCCTCGGCGAGCCGGGCCATCAGGCTGGACTTGCCCATGTGGCGCGGCGCCATGACCTGGACGTATTCACCGGCGCGCACCAGCCGGCCGAGTTCGCGGTCGGCCGCCCGGCGCACGTAACAGCCCCGGCCCGGCTGCACGGGCCCGCCGGCGACGAAGAAGCCGTCCATATCCCGGCGGCCGTCCTGTTTTTTCTTGCCCGGCTGGCTCATCGCACCCCGGCGGTTATCATGCGTGCCACCGGTCCGTCCGGCGGACGGACCCGAGCGGGCCATTCTGGCCAAATCCCGGCGCGGGCGCTATCCCGCCGGAGGCTGACGGCGGCCACGGAGCCATGAAAAGCACGGATGGAAAGCACGGAATTACTGAAAAGCGACACGTTCGGCCGGGTACTGCGGGTGCGCGACGCTGCCGGCCGCTACTGCATCCGGCGCGACGTCAGCGCGGCGCCCGCCTGGTCGCGCTGGCTGGCGCGACGGCTCGCGCGCCGCGAGGCCCGGGCGCTGGCAGCGCTGACGGCCGTGCCGGGCACCCCCTCCGTGCTGCGAGAGGGTATCTGGGGCCTGGACCGGGAGTGGCTCGCCGGCCGCCCCATGCACGAAGCCCGGCCGCGGGATGCGCGCTACTTCCGCGAGGCCTTCCGGCTGCTGCGGCGGATGCACCGTGCCGGCGTCGTCCACAACGACCTGGCCAAGGAGCCGAACTGGCTGGTGGACGACGACGGCATGCCGGCGCTGGTCGACTTCCAGCTGGCCTCCGTCAGCCGCCGCCGCGGAGCCCTGTTCCGTCTGCTGGCGCGGGAGGACCTGCGCCACTTCCTGAAGCACAAGCGCACCTACCGGCCCGAGGCCCTGACCGACCGGGAGCGGCGCATCCTCGCCACGCCGGCCTGGACTTCGCGGATCTGGATGGCCTCCGGCAAACGCCTCTATCTGCTGGTCACCCGCCGCTGGCTGGGCTGGGCCGACCGGGAGGGAGCCGGCGACCGCCCGCCCGGTCCGGGCGGGCGGCAGTGACGCAGCCGGGCGAACCGTTATAATCCCGCCTCCCCCTGATCAGCGAGCCGAGCTGCGAGCCGTCATGGAATACGCCCACCGCCACAATCTCGTCGACAAGGACCGCGCCGGCCAGGACCGCCCCTGGGGCATCCGGGTCACGCTGCCACCCTCGGACCCGTTCAATAACCTGGTCGACGCCGGCTGGGAGAAGACCCACTGGTACGCCACGGAGCGCGAACGGGACGAAGCGCTCGAGCACATGCGTACCCGCCACGGCTACTACCGCATCGGCGACGAGGTAAGCCTCATCTTCGAGAAGGTCGGGAAGCAGACCTGATGCCGCTCCGTGCCGGACACGGAGCCCGTCTTGCGTCGGCGCTCCTGCCGGCCGCCGCGCTGTGGGCGGGCGCCACGACCGGCGCCCAGGCGACGGCGACGGCGGCGGAGCCGATACAGGAGATCGTGGTCACCGCCACCCGGCGGGATCAGCCGCTCATCACGGCGACCGGCAACGCTGCGCGGATCGAGGGCGAGGCCATCGAGGCGCTGGGGCATCACCACGTGCACGAACTCATGCTGGAGATGCCGGGCACCTGGATCAGCCGCGGCAGCGGCCAGGAGCACCTGACGGCCATCCGCTCGCCCGTCCTGACCGGCGCCGGTTCCTGCGGCGCGTTCCTGTTCCTCGAGGACGGCCTGCCCGTCCGCCCCACCGGCTTCTGCAACGTGAACCAGCTGTTCGAGGTGAACACGGAACAGGCCGGCGCCGTGGAGGTGGTGCGGGGTCCCGGCAGCGCCTTCTACGGCTCCAACGCGCTGCACGGACTGGTGAACGTCATCACGCCGGACCCGCGCAGCGACCGTCGCCGCGGCTTCAGCATGGAGGCCGGGCCAAACGACTACCTGCGGGGCTCGGCGCGCTGGGCGGGGGGCGAGACCGCGCCCTGGGTGCTGCGGCTGCATGGCGAGGAGGATGGCGGCTTCCGCGACGATTCCGGCTACGGACAGGGCAAGCTGAACCTGAACCTGGTGACGCCGGTGGCCGGCCGCGAGGTGCGCTGGTCGTTCGCCGCGACCCACCTGGAGCAGGAGACCGCCGGTTTCATCCTCGGCGAGGATGCCTACGAGGACCCGGACGTCAACCGCAGCAATCCGAACCCGGAAGCGTTCCGCGATGCGGACGCGCAGCGGCTCAGCGCCCGCTGGACCGCCTTCAGGCGCGAGGCAATCGAGCTGGATCTCACCGCCTACGCCCGCCGCTCGGACATGGATTTCCTGCAGCACTTCCTGCCGGGACAACCGCTGGAGGAGAACGGCCAGGTGAGCGCCGGCGTGAACGGCGTGCTGGATTTCAACGGCGGGGGCCTGCCGCTGCTCGCCGGCATCGACGTGGAGTGGTCCGACGGCTGGCTGCGCCAGACCCAGGACGGCCCGGTGCAGGACGGCCCGCCCTTCCTGGTCGAGACCCGGCCGCCCGGCAAGCAATACGACTACGAGGTGTCGGCCTGGTCGGCGGCGCCTTTCGTGCACTGGACGCCGACCATCGGCGAGCGGCTCACGCTGGAGCTCGGTCTGCGCCTCGAGCACCTGCGCTACGACTACGACAACCGCATGCTGACGGGCAACACCCGGGACGACGGCACGCCCTGCGGCTTCGGCGGCTGCCTGTACACCCGTCCGGCGGATCGCAGCGACGATTTCACCAATCTCGCGCCGAAGCTCGGCTTCAACTACCGACTGGACGCGGCACAGGCGCTGTTCGCCAACCTGCGCCGGGGCTTCCGCGCGCCCCAGGCCACCGAACTCTATCGACTGCAGAACGGCCAGGAAGTGGCCGACCTGGACAGCGAACGCGTGGACAGCCTCGAGGTCGGCTATCGGCGCCTCGGTGACGCCGTCCGGCTGGAGCTGGTCGGCTTCCTGATGGACAAGGAAGACAGCGTCCTCAGGGACGCGGAGGGCTTCAACGTGAGCGGCGGCGCCAGCCGGCACGTCGGCCTCGAGTTGAACTTCGACTGGCTGCTCAGCGACACGCTGAGCCTGTCGCTGGACGGCACCTGGACGCGCCAGACCTATCGCTTCGACCTCGTGGCCGATCGTGGCGAGACCTTCGTGTCGGGCAACCTGGTGGACACCGCGCCGCAGACCCTGGCCAACCTGAAGCTGCGCTGGGAGCCGGTGCCGGGCTACGCGGTCACAGCCGATCTGCGCCACCAGGGCAGCTACTACCTCGATGCGGAGAACCGGCACCGCTATCCGGGCCACGAACTCCTCGATCTGGGCGCCGAACTCGACCTGACGCCGCGGCTCGGTCTGCGCGCTCGGCTGAACAATGTCACCGACAGGGAATACGCCGACCGCGCCGACTTTGCCTTCGGCAATTACCGCTATTTCCCCGGCCGCGGCCGGGAACTTTACGTGGAGCTGGCCTGGCGGCTGGCGCCGGCCCGGTAGCGGGGTGGGACTGCCGCGGCCTATCCCTCATAATACGGGCATCGCGCGACGCCGGCGTCCGCTTCCGGGCGCCGCCGCCGGAACAACGACATCCAGAACGGAGACACCATGTCCGAACCAACACTGACACCGCCCCAGGGCGGCGAGAAGATCGTCAACGACAACGGCAACCTGCGCGTACCTGACAATCCCATCATCCCGTACATCGAGGGAGACGGCACCGGTCCGGATATCTGGGCCGCCGCCGTGCGGGTCTTCGACGCGGCCGTGGAGAAGGCGTACGACGGCAAGCGCAAGATCCACTGGATGGAGATCTTCGCCGGCCAGAAGTCCAACGACCGCTACAACAGCTGGCTGCCGGAGAGCACGGTCGAGGCGTGCCGCGAGTACCTGGTTGCCATCAAGGGGCCGCTGACCACGCCGATCGGCGGCGGCATCCGCTCTCTGAACGTGGCGCTGCGCCAGCTGCTCGACCTCTATGTCTGCCTGCGGCCGGTGCGCTGGTTCAAGGGCGTGCCCTCGCCCGTGCGCAACCCCGCCGACGTGGACATGGCGATCTTCCGCGAGAACACGGAGGACATCTACGCCGGCATCGAATTCCAGGAGGGTTCCGACGACAACGCCCGTTTCCTGCGCATCTTCAAGGAGAACTTCCCGGCCGAGTACAACAAGATCCGCTTCCCCGACACCTCGGGCATCGGCATCAAGCCGGTCTCCCGGGAGGGCACCGAGCGGCTGGTGCGGGCGGCGATCCAGTACGCCATCGACAACAAGCGCAAGAGCGTGA
>CAYQZN010000072.1:0-11747 GCA_964421805.1 uncultured Woeseiaceae bacterium | reverse complement strand
CTATTCGGGATTGTGGAAGAATGACGGCCAAGAGGTTTTCCATGAATTCCGACAACATCGACGAGCACGGCTTCCGGGCGAACGTCGGCATCATACTGGCGAACGAGGCCGACCGCCTGCTGCTGGCCGGCCGCGCCGGACGCAAGGGGTGGCAGTTCCCCCAGGGCGGCATCGACAGCGGCGAGAGCGCCGAGGAGGCGATGTTCCGGGAGCTGTACGAGGAACTCGGCCTCGAGCGCCAGGACGTGCAGATGCTCGGCGCCACGAGCGACTGGATCTCGTATCGCCTGCCGGAGCGTTACGTCCGCCGCCGTGGCCACGGCGACCACCCCGTCTGCATCGGTCAGAAGCAGCGCTGGTTCCTGCTGCGCTTCGTCTCCGCCGAGGAGCGGCTGCGCCTCGACCTGAGCCATACGCCCGAGTTCGACCGCTGGCGCTGGGTGGATTACTGGCGGCCGGTCAACGAGGTCATCTACTTCAAGCGCCGGGTCTACGCCCGGGCTCTGTTCGAGCTGGCCACCCACCTGTTCCCCGAGGGGCCGCCGCCGCAGCCGCGCTGGTGGCCGCACCGCTGGCGGGCGGTATTCACCAAGGACCTGCGCCGGGCCGGGTTCACGCCCTGAGCGCATGGCCGGGGCAGGGCCGATACGGCGCCGCCGGAGGGCCGGCGCGTGGCCGATCCGTGACATACCGCACTTCCGGGGGCGGCGGCCGCCGCGTACCATAGCCCTCCGTTTTGACAGAATCCCGCGACTCCGGACCCTATGCCGAATGCCTCCCCGATCCGCAGCCGTGTGCTGGCCGCCGTCGCCCTCGCGGCCGTCCTCGGCGCCGGCTACCTGGTGTACGAGGCGGGCCGCCTGCACGCGGGCTACAACCGCCTGGAGGCCGCCCGCGAGCGGGACGAGCTGAGCGGGCGAATCGCCGCCCTGGAGGACGAGGGGACGGGGCTGCGCGAGGAGGTCATCAAGCTGGAGACGCTGCGCAAGACGGACCAGGAGGCGTACAAGGCCATCGACGAGGGTTTCCGCGCGCTGCAGGACAAGATCCAGGAACAGCGCGAGGCCATCGCTTTCTACCGCGGCATCATCTCGCCGGCGGATTCCAGCAGTGGCCTGCGGGTACAGGACTTCCAGGTATTGCGCGGCGCGGAGGAGTCCCGCTATCGTCTGCGGCTGGTGCTCGTCCAGGTGAAACAGCACCACCAGCGCGTGTCGGGGACGGTGCGTCTGTCGGTGGACGGGGCGCGTGGCGGCGAGGCCGTCTCCATCCCGTTCGGTCAGCTCGCAGCCGAGGACGGCGACGCGCGGTGGGCTTTCTCGTTCCGGTACTTCCAGGACTTCGAGCGGGAGCTGGTGCTGCCGGAGGGATTCGAGCCGGACCGCGTCAATGTCGAACTGATGCCGAGCGGCAGCGGCAATTCGGGCATCAAGCAGAGTTTTCCCTGGTCGACCAGTCCGGGATGAGCCCCGGATTCACGCACCGGGGATGAGCCCGCTTCACGGAGTAAGCCATGTTTGGACGTAAGAACAAGCGCCACACCGCCATCGACACGCTGGTCGGCCCGAATTCGCGGGTTAAGGGCGATCTGCACTTCGAGGGCGGCTGCCACGTCGACGGCACCGTCCACGGCAACGTCAGCGCCGACCCGCAGAGCGACTCGGCGCTCAGCATCAGCGAGAACGGCACCATCGAGGGCAACGTGACCGTGCCCCACGTGGTGCTGAAGGGCACGGTGCGCGGCGACCTCACTGCCAGCGAACGGGTGGAACTCGGGCCCACGGCGCGGGTCATCGGTAATGTGTATTACAATCTGATCGAGATGGCCATCGGCGCCGAGATCAACGGCAAGCTGGTCCATGGCACGGACACGCGTGCCGGCCAGGCCGCCGACGACGACGGCGAGAGCACGAAGACCGGCGACACGGCGAAGATGCCGGCGCCCAAGATCGCAACGGGCGGCAAATAGGAATCGAGCCGAACAGGAATCGATACGCAGAGACCGCCAGACAGGGCCCGCGCGGGCCCGGGGAAGCAGAATCATGGAAAACACGACGACGACACCCGAAGCCACCGAGATGCCGCCGCCGCCGCTGGTGTTCACCGACGCGGCCGCGCAGAAGGTGGGCGAGCTGATCCGTGAGGAAGACAATGCCGATCTCATGCTGCGCGTGTTCGTCTCCGGCGGGGGCTGCTCCGGCTTCCAGTACGGATTCACGTTCGACGAGAAGACGGAAGAGGGCGACACCCAGGTGGAGAACCAGGGCGTGACGCTGCTGGTGGACCCGATGAGCGTGCAGTACCTCATGGGCGCCGAGATCGACTACAAGGAAGACCTGGAAGGCGCGCAGTTCATCATCCGCAACCCGAACGCCCAGACCACCTGCGGCTGCGGTTCGTCGTTCTCCGTCTGATACTCTGACGCCGCCGCAGCGGCGGCCGCCGGCGGGAAGCAGGGGAGACCGGCATCGTCTCCAATACCGACCAGAACGACGATCACTCCCAGGACAGCGTCATAGCCGCTGTCGATCTGGGCTCCAACAGTTTCCACATGATCGTGGCCACCCTGCGCCACGGTCAGCTCACCATACTGGACCGCCTGCGCGAGACCGTGCGCCTCGCCGAGGGTCTGTCGCCGAAGACCGGGCTGACGGTGAGCAGCAAGGCCAGGGCGCTGGAGTGCCTGGGCCGCTTCGGCGAGCGGCTGCGCGACGTGGATGCGTCCAACGTGCGCGCCGCCGGCACCAATACCCTGCGCCGGGCCCGCCGCGAGGCCGGCTTCCTGGCCGAGGCGGAGGCCGCTCTCGGTCATCCCATCGAGATCATCTCGGGCATCGAGGAGGCCAGGCTCATCTACCTGGGCGTGGCGCACAGCCTGCCGCCCATCGAGGGCCGCCGGCTCGTCGTTGACATCGGCGGCGGCAGCACCGAGCTGATACTGGGGCAGGGCGAGCAGCCGGAGGCGCTGGAGAGTCTGTCCATGGGCTGCGTCGGCAAGACCGAGCGCTTCTTCCAGGAAGGCAGGCTCACCCGCAAGGCCTTCGACCGCGCCCGCACGGCGGCGCAGCTGAAGCTCAGGCCGGTGAAAGCGTTCTTCCGCAAGCATGGCTGGCAGGAGGCCATCGGCGCCTCGGGCACCGTCCGCTCCGCGGAGGCGGTGGCCCGGGAGCTCGGCATCCTGCAGCCCGAGGGCCTCACGCTCGGCAACGTCGAGGAGCTGATCGAGCGCATGATCGCCCAGGGGCGCATCGACCGCCTCGACCTGCCCGGTCTGAACCAGCGCCGCGCGCAGGTCTGGGCGGGCGGGCTGTCCATCCTGGCCGAGATATTCGCCTCGCTCGGCATAGAGCGCATGAATATCTCCGACGGCTCGCTGCGCGAGGGTCTGCTCTATGATCTGGTCGGCCGGCTGCAGCACGCCGATGCCCGCGAGCGCACCGTGCAGGCCCTGGTCGAGCGCTACCACGTGGACCCGGACCAGTCGGAGCGGGCGGCGCTCATGGCCGGGCGGCTGCTCGCCCAGGTGGCGCAGCCGTGGAAGCTCACCGACCCGCTGGACGCGAAGCTGCTGGAATGGGCGGCGCGGCTGCACGAGATCGGTCTCGACATCTCCCACCACAATTTCCACCAGCACGGTGCCTATATCGTGGAGCACGCCGACCTGCCGGGCTTCCCCCGACTGGAGCAGCAGGTGCTGGCCTGCCTGATCGCCTCGCAGCGCAAGCGCCCGGACCAGGACCGCCTCGACCGGCTGCCGGAGAAGAAGCGCAAGCGGGTGTGGCGTCTGGCCCTGCTGCTGCGCCTGGCAGTACTCCTGAACCGCAGCCGCTCGGCGGACCTGCCGTTGGGTACCCGCGTCGTGGTCGGCAAGAGATCGCTGGCCCTGTCCTTCCCGGACGGCTGGCTGGACAACAACCCGCTGACGCTGGCGGACCTCGACCGGGAGATCCAGTATCTGAAACCCACCGGCTACCGGCTGGAGGTGGACTTCGCCGGTCAGCAGGTCTCCGCCAGCCGCTGAAGCAGCGCGCCCTGCGCCGAGTGCGAGCCGGCGTCCGGCCCGGGCGTGAGGCGGCGATAGCTGCCGTCGGCGGCGAGTTCCCAGGCGTCGGTGTTGTCCTCGAGATAGAGTTCCAGGTCGGCCTTGACCTGGTTGCGGTGCGACTTGCGCGTGAGCGGGAAACAGGTCTCCACACGGTTGAAGAAGTTGCGCTCCATCCAGTCCGCGCTGGCGCAGTAGATCAGCTCGTCACCGCCGTTCAGGAAGTAATACACCCGCGAGTGCTCCAGGAAACGGCCGACGATGGAGCGCACCCGGATGTTCTCCGATACCCCCGGCAGCCCGGGGCGCAGCGAGCAGATGCCCCGCACGATCAGGTCGACCCCGACGCCGGCCTGCGAGGCCCGGTACAGGGCCTGGATCACCTGCGGCTCGATCAGTGCGTTCACCTTGACGATGATCCGTGCCGGTTTGCCCCGCCCCGCGGCAGCGGTCTCCGCCTCGATCAGCTCCAGCACACGGTCGTGCAGGCTGAACGGCGCCGTGGTCATGCGTTTCAGGCCGCGGATCTCGGTGAGGCTCGTCAGCTGCATGAAGACCTCGTGCACGTCACGGCCCAGCGACTGGTCCGCCGAGAGCAGGCCGTAGTCCGTGTAAACGCGGGTGGTCTGCGGGTGATAGTTGCCGGTGCCGAGATGTACGTAGCGGCGCAGTTCCTCGCCGTCACGCCTCACCACCAGCGCCATCTTGGCGTGGGTCTTGTAGCCGACGACGCCGTAGACGACGTGGGCGCCTGCCTCCTGCAGCCGGTTCGCCAGCGCGATGTTGGCAGCCTCGTCGAAGCGGGCCATCAGCTCGATGACCACCGTCACTTCCTTGCCCGCCTGGGCGGCGGCCACCAGGTGGTCGACGATGGGCGAGGTGGGGCCGCTGCGGTACAGCGTCTGCTTGATGGCCAGCACGTTCGGGTCGGCGGCGGCCTGGGCGATGAAGTCGATCACGGGCGTGAACGCCTGGAACGGGTGGTGCAGCAGCACGTCTTTCGCGTCGACCGCGTCGAAGACCGTCTCCGCGGCCACCAGGCCGGCGGGCAGCCCCGGCGTGAAGGGCCGGAACTTCAGGTCGTCGCGCCCGGACAGGTCGCACACGCGCAGCAGGCGGTTGAGGTTGACGGGGCCGTCCACCGGATACAGGTCCTCGGCGTCCAGTTCGAAGTGGTCCAGCAGGAAGGTGCTGAGTTCCTCCGGGCATTCGCTCGCCACCTCCAGGCGCACGGCGGCGCCGTAGCGGCTGGCGGCCAGCTCGCCTTCCAGCGCCCGCACCAGGTCGTCCACCTCTTCGTCGTCCACGTAAAGATCGCTGTTGCGGGTCACGCGGAACTGAAAGCAGCCGTCCACCTTCATGCCGGGGAAGAGTTCGTCGACGAAGCTGTGGATCACCGACGACAGGAACACGAACTGTTCCTCGCCCGGCGTGCCGAGCTCGGCAGGCAGCGGGATCAGCCGCGGCAGGGAGCGGGGCGCCTGCACCAGTCCCCGGTGGCGGCGGCGGCCGAAGACGTCCTTGCCCTTCAGTGCCACGATGAAATTCAGGCTCTTGTTCAGGATGCGCGGGAACGGGCGCGCCGGGTCCAGGGTCAGCGGCGTGAGCACGGGCAGCACCTGGTCGTGGAAATAGGCGTGCAGCCAGTCCCGCTGGCCGTCGCTCCACTGGTCGCGGCGGATGAAGTGCACCCCGTTCTCCGCCAGTGCGGGGATGAGATCCTCGTTCAGCAGCCGGTACTGGCGTTCCACGAGTCGGGCCGCCTCGCTGCGTATCGCCGCGAGGGTCTCGCGGGGCGTCATGCGGTCCGGCCCCGGCGGCGCCGAGCCGAGTTCCTCGCGCTGCTTCAGTCCGGCCACCCGGATCTCGAAGAACTCGTCCAGGTTGGTGCAGGAGATGCAGAGGAAGCGCAGGCGCTCGAGCAGCGGGGTGGTGTTGTCCAGCGCCTGAGCGAGTACCCGTTTGTTGAATTCGAGCAGGCTGAGCTCGCGGTTGATGTAGTAGTCCGGCAGGCTCAGGTTCTCGGTGTCCACGGCCGTGCTCCTTCAGCGCAGGGGCGGCCGGTCAGTATAGCAGCGGGGCGCTCAGCCGCCGGGGAAGGCGCCGCCCTCGGCGAGGTAGATGCCGCCGAGGATGGCTGCGCTCTGTGCCCCGGTGACGCGGGGCCGGTTGCCCGGGCGTCCGGCCAGCGTCTCCCTGGCCAGCCAGGCGAAGGCGGCGGCCTCCACCCAGTCGGGGTCGAGTCCCGCGGCCGCCGTGCTCGCGACCTCCGCAGGCGCGCACAGCTCTCCCAGCCGTCCCATGAGGAAGCCATTGTGCGCGCCGCCGCCGCAAACCAGCACCCGGCTCACTCCGGGCGCGTGTTCGCCGACGGCACGGGCGACGGTGACGGCGGTGAGTTCGGCCAGCGTCGCCTGGACGTCGGCGGGCGGGGGCTGTTCGGGCAGGGCCTCGAGCCGGGCGGCGAGCCAGTCGGCATTGAAGTATTCGCGGCCTGTGGATTTCGGCGGCGGCGCGGTGAAATAGGGGTCGTCCAGACAGGCCTCCAGCAACAGCGGGTGAACCGTGCCCTGCCGGGCCCAGGCCCCGTCCCGATCCCAGGCCTCGTCCCGCTGGCGCCGGATCCAGCCGTCCATCAGGGTGTTGCCGGGGCCGCTGTCGAAGCCGGCGCGCACGTCGTCCTCCACCAGTGTGACGTTTGCGATGCCGCCGATGTTGACCACGGCCGCCGGCGCCCCGCCCCCGAACAGCCAGCCGTGGAAGGCCGGCGCCAGTGGTGCGGCCTCACCGCCCAACGCGATGTCCCGGCGGCGGAAATCCGCCACGGTGGTGATGCCGCTGCGGGCGACGATGACGTTCGGGTCGCCGATCTGCAGCGTGAACGGCGTGTCGGCGTCGGGCCGGTGCCGCAGCGTCTGGCCGTGGCTGCCGATGGCGCGCATGTCCGCGGCCTCCAGCCCGGCGCCGGCCAGCAGGCGCAGCGCGGCGGCGGCGAAGGCGCCGCCCACCTGCACGTCCAGCCGGCCGAGCGTATCCAGGTCGCAGGAGGCCGGGTCGGCCACCGCCCGTTCCAGCGCAAGGCGCAGGTCGTCCGCGTAGGCGTAGCAGGCCGTGGCCACCAGCTCGCAGCCGCGCCGGCCCCGCTCGGGGAAGGCGACCACGGCGGCGTCCACGCCGTCCATGCTGGTGCCGGAGATCAGGCCGAGGAAGAGTTCGCTCATGTGTGGTCAGGCAGCCCGTGGCGCCAGGGCGCCGGCGGAGCTCACTGCAGAGAGGCCAGGCGTGTCGTCCGATAACGGTTCAGGCGTTCCAGCAGCGGCTCCGCGGCCGCCATGAACTCGCCGCGCCACGCCTCGCGGATGGGCTCGGCCTCGGGCAGTTCCACGGTACGGGGATTGCGGTGCACGCCGTTCACCCGGTACTCGTAATGCAGGTGGGCGCCGGTGACCATGCCCGTGGCGCCGACGTAGCCGATGATCTGGCCCTGCTGCACGCGGCTGCCCGGCTTCGCCCGGGAGTGGAAGCGTGACATATGGGCGTACAGCGTGGTGATGTTGCCGCCGTGCTGCAGGATCACGGTGTTGCCGTAGCCGCCCTTGCGGCCGCGGAAGATGACCTTGCCGTCGCCGGCGGCCTGGATGGGCGTGCCCGTGGGCGCCGCGTAGTCCACGCCGCGGTGGGCGCGGATGGTGTTCAGCACCGGGTGGCGGCGGTTCGGGTTGAAGTTGGAGCTGATATAGGCGAAGTCCACCGGCGCCCGGATGAAGGCCTTGCGCACGCTGCGCCCGTCCGGCGTGTAGTAGTCGCTGTCGCCTTCCGGGTTGACGAAACGCAGGGCCTGGAAGGTATTGCCCCGGTTCACGAACTCGGCGGCCACGATCTCGCCGTTGCTGACGAATTCGCCGTCCTGCCAGATCTCCTCGTAGAGGATGTAGAACTCGTCGCCTTTGCGGATATCGAGCACGAAATCGATGTCCCAGGCGAAGATGCCCGCCAGGTTCATGATCACGTTGTCGGAGATGCCGGCATCCATCGCGGCCTCGAACAGCGAGGTCTCGATCACGCCATGAGCCATCTGCTCGCGCACCTCGATCGGGCGCTCGACGATCGAGGCGGCGAAGCCGTCGCCGTCGGCCTCCACCAGCAGTGCCGAGGTGAGGTCCAGCTCCTTGTAGAGCCGTTGCAGCCGCCCGTCGGCGTGGCGGATCTGCAGTTTGTCGCCGGGGCGGATCAGGCGCAGCGGGTCCTTCGCCTCCTTCAGGCTGGTGACGCGGGCCAGGTCGGCGATGCTGAGCGAGTGGCGGCGGAACAGCCGGTCCAGGGTGTCGCCGCGGGCCACCTCCAGCGTGAGCGGCGTGTACGGCACGATCTCGGCGGCCTCGGCGGGGGCGCTCGGCGCCAGCAGCTCCGCCAGCGATTCGCTGCGGCGCTGCATCGGCGGCGCCGGTATGCTGAGCGAGGCGGCGATCTCGCGCTCCATCATGTCGGGGGTGACCTGCTCCGCGGTGCCGCCGGCATCCCGCAGGCCGGCCAGCAGAGCCACCACGGCCAACGGCAGGCCGAGGCCGACGGCGAACCAGGAAAGGCGCCTCGGACCCGGGTTCCTGTGCGCGAGCTTGTGCTTGTAATCGTGCCTGATCGGGCTCACAGGACGGTGCAAGGCGGCTCTCCGGTATAGGGCAGCCGCTAATGTAGCCACAAGACATAATCGAGTCAAAGAAAGCAGTAGCAAATCAGGTCTTTAAACGGGCTTTCTCGGATGCCGATGCACACGGGGCGGGCCGGCGGCCGGGTCCGGTCCCCGGCACCCTTTGTGATTCGCCCCCGCGTCGGGCAAGATTCGCAGCGCGGCGCGCGCCCGCCGCGGGCCCCGGGACAGTTGATCCGGGCCATAGCTACCGGGCGACAGCACTGGCGACAGGAGCCATGAAGCAGATTCCCGCCGAACAACAACTCGAGGAACTGGCCCGGGGCGCCGAGGAGGTGCTGCCGGAAGGAGCGCTGCGCGCGAAACTCGCCGAGGGTCGGCCGCTGGTGGTCAAGGCCGGCTTCGACCCGACCGCCCCGGACCTCCACATCGGCCACACGGTGCTGATCAACAAGATGCGCCAGTTCCAGGAGTTCGGCCACCAGGTCGTCTTTCTGATCGGCGACTTCACCGGCATGATCGGCGACCCCTCGGGCAAGAACGCCACCCGGCCGCCGCTGAGCGAGGACGACGTGCGTGAGAACGCGCGCACCTACGAGGCGCAGATCTTCAAGATCCTGGACCCCGAGCGCACTCGCATCGAATTCAACTCCCGCTGGATGGGCGAGATGACTGCCGCCGACATGATCCGGCTGGCCTCGCACCACACGGTTGCGCGCATGCTGGAGCGCGACGACTTCCGCAAGCGCTACAGCGGCGGTCAGTCGATCGCGATCCACGAGTTCCTCTATCCGCTGGTGCAGGGCTACGACTCGGTGGCACTGAAGGCCGACGTGGAGCTGGGCGGAACGGACCAGAAGTTCAACCTGCTGGTCGGCCGCCAGCTTCAGCAGGACTACGGCCAGCCGCCCCAGGTGGTGTTCACCATGCCGCTGCTGGAGGGCCTCGGCGGCGTGGAGAAGATGTCCAAGTCGCTGAACAACTACGTGGGTATCACGGAGCCGCCGGACGAGATGTTCGGCAAGCTCATGTCGATCTCCGACGATCTCATGTGGCGCTACTTCGAGCTGCTGAGTTTCCGCCCGCTGAGCGACATCCGCGCGCTGCACGAGGCCGTCGCGGAGGGACGCAACCCCCGGGACGTGAAGTTCGAGCTGGCCAGCGAGGTCGTGAGCCGGTTCCACGGTGCCGGCGCGGGCGAGGCAGCGCAGGAGACTTTCGTCGCCCGCTTCCGCAAGGGTGACATGCCCGAGGACATGCCGGCGCTCGACGTGGCTACGCAGGGCGGGCGGCTCGGCATCGCCAGGGTGCTGCGCTCGGCGGGCCTGGTCTCCAGCAACTCCGAGGCGTTCCGCATGATCGGCCAGGGCGCGGTGCGGGTGGATGGCGAACGCATCGAGGACCGGGACCTGGAGCTGGAGGCCGGCAATACCCATGTCTGCCAGGTCGGCAAGCGCCGCTTCGCGCGCGTCACGCTGACCTGATATTGGAAACCGGGGGACAGATCGGGGACAAACGGGGGCGGCCCGTGTCGCCCGCAGGTGAGCTTTGCAAGGAGAGAAAGATGCAGTTCAGGAAGATTGTGGTCTGTGTGGCCGTGTTCGCTGCCGGCAGCGCCGTTGCCATGGATGCGAAGCAGGCCGAGAGGGCTTACGAGGTGCGCGAATCGCTGTTCACGCTGGTGGGGTGGAATACCGGGCCGCTGGCCGGCATGGCCAAGGAGGAGATCCCCTTCGACGCGGACAAGGCGGAGAAGCACGCGAGCCGCATCGCCGCGCTGGTGCCGATGATCCCCGACGCCTTCGCCGCCGATAGCCGGGGCTACGATCTGCCCACCGAGGCGAAGGACGCGATCTGGGAAGAAAAAGAGGAGTTCCTGGAGCTCGCCGCGGCGATCCGCGAGAAGAGTACCGCCCTGGAGGCGGCGGCGGCCGGCGGGGATTTCGGCGCGTTCAGGGCGGCATTCGTCGAGATGGGGCAGGCCTGCAAGGACTGCCACGACCGTTTCCGGGAAGACTGACGGCGGCGCCGGCGGGGCCGCGGCTCATCAGAACAGGAAGTCCGCGGCCGCCGGCTCCGGCGCCAGGTCCACGAGCAGCCAGACCGCGCCGGCGGCGAGTGCGGCCAGCGCCAGCGCCAGCAGGAGCCGGTGGCCGGAGATTGCCGCCGCCGGCTCGGCGCCCCGCTTGCGCCCGGTGATCATGGCCGTCACCAGGTCGATGCGCAGCCTGAGCCAATAGGCGAGGATGGCGGCGATGTGCAGGCCTGCCAACGCCAGCAGCAGGTTGAAGTTCACGGCGTGCAACCAGGACAGCGTGTCGGCCAGGTCGTCGGACACGGCGCCGTACCACGGACCGCTGGTCAGCACGTCGTCGGTATTGAACAGCCCCGAGACCGCCTGCACGGCCACCACCGCCAGCATCGCCAGCACCGACCAGCCGCCGAGGGGATTGTGGCCCGCGCTCGCCCGCACACGGCCGGCCAGCCAGTCCCTGATGTAGGCCAGGACGGCGCCGGGGCCGCGCAGGAAATCCCCGAAGCGCGCGTGGCGCGGCCCGACGAAACCCCACAGGACTCGGAACACGATCAGTCCGATCACCAGGTAGCCGAACCGCACGTGCCAGTCCATGTACTTCACCCCGAGCTCGTGGGTGATCCAGCTGCCTGCCAGCGCCAGTACCAGCAGCCAGTGGAACAGCCGCAGGGGCAAGTCCCAGACGAGGGCCCCGGCGGGCCGATCCGTGTGCTTCTGCATGGCGGCATTCAGCCAGAACCGCCCCGGCCCGGCAAGCGCCCGCGCGCCGGAACGCCGGCCCCCGGGGACGGTCTGACACAGTGGTAGGAAGGGTGTCCGCGGGGGCGCTTCCGGCGGTCTCCCGGCCCCCGCCGAAAAGAATTTGCCACCGGGTGTTGACGGGGGACGGATCGCCGCTATAATGCGCCCTCCCTGACGGCCACGTCGCCGGCAGGAGACCCCGAAAAAGCAGTGACGCAGGCAGCCTGGACTGTTGACCAACCCCGGCCTGCCTGTATAATTGTGGGTCTGCCCCGGATTCC
>CAYQZN010000071.1:0-11776 GCA_964421805.1 uncultured Woeseiaceae bacterium | reverse complement strand
ATCGCGCTGGCCTGGTTCGTCGCCCGGCTCTGGATCGCGCCCCGCAAGGCGCGCGCGGGTCTGCCGGCGGGCTCCGGAGCCGCACGCGGCTGAGGCCATGATCGAGTTCTACACCGAAATCAGATGGGTGCATGTCGCCGCGGTGATCGCCAGCGGCTCCCTGTTCCTGCTGCGCGGAGTCGCGGTGCAGGGCGGGAGCCGCTGGGCCATGGCGGCACCGCTGCGCTACGCGAGCTACGCCATCGACACCGTGCTGCTGACCGCGGCCTGCATGCTGCTCAGCGTCCTGCCGGGTGCGGTATTCGCGAACGGCTGGCTCACCACCAAGGTCTCGTTCCTGGTCGCCTACGTCGTGCTGGGCAGCTATGCGCTGAAGCGGGGCCACAGCCGGCGGGAGCGGCTGGCTTTCCTGATCGCGGCCGCGTGCGTCTATGCCGCGATGATCACGATCGCCCGCACCCATCATCCCCTCGGCGCACTGCACGCCGTGCTAACCTGATCCGTGCCATGCGCAAGCTGGTTCCCTTCGCCTACGGCTTCCGCCCCTTCTTCCTGCTCGCGGGCTGGTATGCCGTCATCGCCGTCGGCCTCTGGCTGTGGCTCTATCCCGCCGGGTCGGGGCCTTTCCCCGCCCTGCCCGCCCAACTCTGGCACGGCCACGAAATGCTGTTCGGCTTCGTCGGCGCGGCCATCGCGGGCTTCATGCTGACGGCGGTGCCCAGCTGGACCGGCAGCCGCGGCTTCGCGGGCCTGCCGCTGATCGCACTGACCGTCCTCTGGCTCGCCGGGCGCATCGCCCTGTTCGCCGGCGATGCGATCCCGTTCTGGCTGCTCGCGCTGGCCGAACTCGCTTTCCTGCCGATGCTGGCACTGCTGCTCGCGCCGCCGCTGCTGCGCGCCACCAACCGCAATACGCCGCTGCTGTTCGTGCTGCTGTTTCTCTGGTCGGCCGACGCCGTCTTCGTCTATGCGCTCGCCCAGGGCGACGCCGGCCTCGCCAACACTGCCGTGCGGGCGGCGCTCAACCTGGTCCTGCTGCTGGTCACCGTCATCGGCGGGCGCATCGTGCCCGCCTTCACCGCCAATGCGTTGCGTCACCGCGGTGAGACGCCGGGGCTGCGTGCATCGGCTTACCTGAACCGCTTCGTCATCGCCGCCATGGCGGTCGCGATCCCGGTGGATATCGTCTGGCCGGGCGGCGGCGCGGCCGGCCTGGTCGCGCTCGCAGCCGGCCTCGGCCAGGCCGTGCGTCTGGCCGGCTGGCAGGGCTGGCGCACTCGCGGCGAGCCGATCGTGTGGATACTGCATGCCGCCTATCTGTGGCTGCCGATCGGCCTGCTGCTGAAGGCCGGCTGGTTCCTCGGCGGCCTGCCGTGGGCCGCCCACTGGCTGCACGCTCTCGGCGCGGGCGCCGCCGCGACGATGATCCTGGCCGTCATGACGCGGGCGTCACTGGGTCACACGGGCCGCGAACTGAAGGTATCGCCGCCCGTCACGGCCGCCTACCTGCTGCTGCTGGCCGCAGTCGCCGTGCGCGTCTTCGGGCCCGCCTGGCTGCCGATGGGCTACACGACCACCGTCGCCGTTGCCGGCGCCCTTTGGCTGCTGGCCTTCCTCCTGTACTCCATCGTCTACGCACCGGTCCTCCTGCTGCCCCGGGCCGACGGGAAAGCCGGCTGACGGCGCTCGCCACCGTTCCGACGCAGCAGCAAGTACGCGCAACCCCTTACGATGGAGACCCTGCGCGAGAGCATCCCGGGGGAGGACTTCTGCTACTTCAACGGCACGCCCTACGGCCACGGGACGGACGTCAAGAGCGGCACGGCCTACCTGCGCTGCGACTACGGCATCTGGGTGCCGTCCGGACCGAGCGATCCCGATAACCCCTGAGCGGCATCAGGCCGGGACGACGACCGTGCGGACCAGCTGCCGCAGCTCGGCTCCGGTCAGTTCCTGCTCGCGCACAAGCGCATCCGCAATTGACTCCAACAGGCGGGCCTCGGCCTGCAGTCGTCGCACTGTCTCCGTGTAGACCCGGGACAGCTCCGCGTCCACTTCCCGATCCAGCGTCTCGTCGTCCGCACCCTCGAGGGCGGGCCACCAGGTCAGCCCGCGTCCGGCCCCCAGTCCCGCACTGCCCACCAGCACGGTGGCGAGCCGGGTCGCGCGGGCCAGGTCGCTGAACGGTTCGTAGCAGCCGGCGAGATCCGAGACGCCGTCGGCGCCGTAGACGATCTCCTCGGCCGCGCGGCCGGCCAGGATGATGCCGAGCTGTTCCAGGATGTCCTCGCGGGTCAGCGAGGCGCGCTGATCCGGCATCGTGGCCAGGAAACCGATGCGTCCGTCGCTGCGCGGCGCCACGGAGACATAGGCGATATCGGCGCCAGCGGTGCGGCTGCGCATCCGCGCCAGTGTGTGACCGGCCTCGTGTACGGCATAGCGTCGGAGCAGCGCTATCGGGATCGGCTTTCGGGGCACACCGCTGCGTGGCCGACGCAGGATCTCCGCCACCAGGTCCTGCTGGGCGATGGGCTCGCGCCGCTTGCGCGCGCGACGGGCGGCGCCGCGGACGAACAGCTCGACGTCCGCTCCGGTCAGCCCGAAGGACAGTCCCGCCAGCTCCGCCACGTCCACGTCGCCGTCCACGCGGCCCGCCGCCCGATGATCGCGCAGGTGGTAGTCGTAGATGTGGCCGAGAGCGGCGATGGTCGGGTAGGAGACGCGGACGGTGCGGTCCAGGCGCCCGGCCCGGCGCAGTGCCGGATCCACCGACTCCTCGTAGTTGGTGGCGCCGATGATCACCAGGCGGCTGCGCCGCTGGAAGCCGTCCAGCAGCTCCAGCAGATAGTTGATCACCTGGGTCTGGTAGCCGCGGCCGTGTGCACCCAGCTGCTCCCGGCTGCCCACGGCATCGATCTCGTCGATGAACAGGATGGCCGCCGGGTAGCGCCGGGCCTCGTCGAAGCTCGCCCGGATGGCGTCGAGGTGCAGGTACAGATGCCCGGCCGCCTGCCAGTCCGTGGCGCTCGCGACGACAAACTTCACGCCGGCGTCCCGGGCGATGGCGCGGGCCAGCGTCGTCTTTCCGGTGCCCGGCGGGCCGCTCATCAGCATGCCCCGGTCCACCTCGTCCCAGTCCAGTTCGCCGTCCAGGGCGAGGCGCAGGTCGGCGACCAGGTCGGCAGCAATCGCGCGTGCCTCACCGAGGCCGTGCAGATCCGCCAGCGACGGGCCCGACTCCGGCGACTGGCGCGCCAGCCGTTCCCGGACCCGCGTGCGGATGTAGTCGGCCGCGGCCGTCCGCTCGTGGCCGAGCCTCAGCGGCTGCTGCAGATCCGTGGGCAGCACGAAGTCCCGCCAGGTCTCGTCCTCCGCCCCGTCGGGAAACGGGCCGCCGAACAAGGCCTCGAACACCCGCAGGAAGTGGGCCTCGTCCGCAGTCGGCAGGGCAATCGTGAGGTCGACGGACCGGCGCAGACCCTCGGCCACGTCGTGGCGACTGGCGCAACCGAGGAATACCGGACACCGCGCCCCGGGCAGTTCCCGCGCCAGCTCCGACTGGCCGATCTGGACGCCCGCCTCGTGCAGCGAGACCACCACCGGTTCGGTGTTGCCGAAGATCTCCGGCGCCGCCTCGGGCTGCCCTGTCAGCAGCGATATCAGCGGCCTGGCTCTGGGGAGGCTGCCCAGCTCGTGGACGATATCGGCGACCAGCACCTCAGCGAACGGCATCGGCGTCTCGATCAGGATCACCGGCCGCTGTCGCTCAACGTAGCGGACGAACGCGGCCGCCGCGTTCTCGCCATCGTGCAGCCGGAGGGCGCCTTCGGCGACCGCCGCCTCGAGCGCCCGCGCGAGTGCGATGCGGGTCCAGGCGAGTTTCACCTGATAGTCGACGTTGCGCCGCGGCCCGGTCATCGGGACGGCACCCCGCGAGCGCTTGCGGGTCTGTCGAGACCGTGCCGGGCGGCCAGCGCGGAAAGATCGTCGGCCAGTACCTCTGAGTCTGCCAGCAGACGTTCGGCGATGGCCTCGAGCAGCGCCCGGTGGGCGGCAAGGCGTTCGCGCACCCGTCCGTAGGCCTGCTCCAGCAGATCGTCTATGAGAGGGATGTCGGCGCGCCGTTCGTGCACGCCGCGCCAGCGCAGCGAATCGCCGTCATACAGCCCCAGCGCCGTGACGAGACGCAGTACGTGGCCCGTTGCCAGCGCCAGATCGCTCGCGCCGGACTCGCCGCCGGCGCCGGAGGAGACACCGTCCGCCCCATAGCGGATCTCCTCCGCGGCGCGGCCGGCGAGGAGGATCTCCAGGTACTCGTAGTGCGCGGCACGGGTCAGGCCGGGATGCCGCTCGCTGTGGAAACCGGCGAAACCCAGCGAGCCGTCACTCCGCGGCACGATGGACACCATGGTCAACTCGACCGGAAAATGCCCGGCCAGCAGCGCGGCCAGTGCGTGGCCCGCCTCGTGCCAGGCCACCCGTTCCTGCTCGGCCATGGACAACGGCCGGGTGGCCTGCCCCTCCCGTGGTGCGCGGGTGATCGCCGCGGCCAGGTGCTGCGCGTCGATCGGCTCGCCGGCCTTGCGGGCGCGGCGGGCGGCATCCCGCACAAATGCCTCGATATCGGCGCCGGTGCAGCCGACGGCCAGGGCCGCCAGCGGGTGGAGGTCCAGGTCCGGCGCCACCCGGCCCTGTTGCCGGTAGGGACCGAGATGGAAGTCCAGTATCTCGGCCAGTGCGGCACGATTCGGACGCGGGATGAACACAACCTGGTCCAGGCGTCCCGCGCGGGTGAGTGCCGGATCGATGCGGTCGAGATGATTGGTGGCGGCGATCACGAACACCCCCTGCCGATCGCGGAAACCCTGCAGTTCCTGCAACACGGTGTTCAGCTCCTCCATCTCCAGCTGGCGGTTGCGGTCCACCATCTGGTCCCGGCGTCCGAGCGAGTCGATCTCGTCGATGAACAGGATGCTCGGTGCGTAGCGCTCCGCCTCGTCGAACACGTCGCGGATGGCCCGGATGACGTCGTAGAACTCCGTGGCATCGGCGCCCCAGCGGCCGGCGCTGGTGCTGATGAAATGGACGCCGGCCGCCTTCGCCGCGGCACGCGCGAGGAGTGTCTTGCCGGTGCCGGGCTCGCCCACCAGCAGCATGCCCCGGTCCACCTGGTCCCAGTCGAGCTCGCCGGCGACGGCATCGCGGAAATCCGCGATGACATCGCGGACGACCGCCCTGGCCGCATCCATGCCGTGCAGTTCCTCCAGCGCGGGCGCCTCCCCCGCGCCGACGCTCGCCAGCCGGCGCTCCACCCGCTCGCGGATCGAGGCCACTGCTTCCTCGGGACGCCAGTGCTCGCCGCGGTCCTGGCGGTCACGCAGCGGCCGCTCCAGATCGCGGGGCTCGACATAGCGCAACCACATGGGGTCCGCATCGACCTCCTCCGGCCAGTCGCAGCCGAACACCCGGCGGAACAGCGCACGCAGCAGCGAAGGCTCCGGCGAGCCCAGCGACAGCACGATGTCGGCCAGACGCTGCAGGGCCGGCGGCAGATCCCGAAGCGTGTGGCAGCCGATTACGGTGAGGTTCTCGGTGGCAGCCAGATGGAACGCGGCAGCCTCCGGACGCACCATCTTGCGCACGTCGTGAAAGGACAGTGTCAGCAGATCGCCGCTGTCCACCGGCGGAATACCAATGACGTCCGGTTCGCCCGACACCTCCTGCTGGACATAGCGTTTGCCCGGCGCGGGATCCATCAGCTCGGCCAGCATCGACGCCACGGTGACTTCGCCGCCGTAATGGGGCGTCTCCAGCACCAGCGCCGGCCAGCTGCGCGCGAGGAAGCCCGCGAAATCGGCCAGCAGTTCATCGTCGCCCAGCGAGGCGTCGACGGCATAGAGCGGCGCGGCATCGCCCCGCCGCAGGGAATCCAGCAGCTGCAGGCGCAGACATTCCCACAGGATCGAGCGCTCGCGGCCCCGCTCGTTGGGCGCCCGGCTCGGCGGTGTCGTGCCGATCCCCACCCCTTCCAGCATCCGGCGGGTGGTCTCGTCCATCTCCGGCAACGGCTTGTCTACCAAAGGCTCCAGACCGCGTGCACGGCGGGAGCCGAGCCCGAGACTGCGCGGCGGCGCATTATTAGCGGCGATGGCGGGGATGCCGGTAACGAGGGGCCGGTCCTCCAGCATCTCCATGGCGCCGTCCGCCTGCACCCCGAAACGGCCGCGGGCGAGGTCGTCACCGTATTGCAGGCAGCATTCCACGGACCAGCGGCTATCACCCGATTCGATGATCGGCGGCTCGATAAGCCCGCGCAGATCCTCGTCGCTGATCGCAGCGTAGGCCAGGGGCGGCTGTTCCGATTCGGTGGGCGCATCGCTACTCCCGGGTGCCACGGAAGCATTCAGATCGTCGACGGAAAACACCAGCCAGAACGGTCCCTCTTCGGCGTGTACGAAGCGGCTGAACAGGGCCGAGTATTCCAGGATGGTATCGTCCGTCAGCTCCAGCCCCTGCTCTTCGCACACCTCGTAGAGTGACACGCCGGTGCCGTCGAGTTCGGTGAAGCTGCGCGCCGTCCAGAGGCCAAACCCGAAGCCGGCGGATGCGTCCTCGGTCCAGCCCTGGACCAGCCAGGCGCCCGGCAGGCTCGTCAGGGCCCGCACCCGCAACCGGATACCCCACGCTTCCGCCACCTCCAGCACCGGGCCGTAATGCCAGAGACTAGCCAGTTCGGTCGCCGGAAGGTCCTCCGGGTCCAGCCAGCCGTCGCGCAGCGGTTGGGGGAAGAAGGCGCCCTTTACCATCTCCGCCATGCTACTGCTGCGCTCGGCGCAGGTAGCGGCGGGAGTAAAGGACCAGGACCACCGGCCACATGAACCAGTGCGCGATCAGCACGATGTTGGCGTAGTCCTCCGGCGTCACACCGGGGAGCACGTAGCGCCCGTCCCTGCCGTACACCGCCAGCGACCGGTCGCTGGCCGGCTCCCATTCGTCGCGCGCCGTGAACAACGCGACCGGGACGTGGAAATGCAGCGCTGTCCAGAAGCCGGCACCCAGCCCCCAGCTCTCGGGGTCCGGGTGTTCCGTCTCGTAGCGCTGCCCCTCGGGCAGCGTGAGATAGCCGGGCTCCGACAGCCCGATGTTTACCGGCAGCGAGAACAGCCAGGTGCTCACCAGGGTCCACCCCAGCATGATCAGGACGGCGGGGACCGGCTCGGTCACCTCGCGGGTGAGCAGATCGAAAAGGCGGCGTCCTATCCGTTTCGGCAGCCAGGTCAGGCGATTCCAGATGCCCGGTGGGGGCCCCTCCCGTCGCATCTTCGCGCGCAGCCAACGGCGCATGGCCCGGTGTACGTCGTCCGCGGCAGTCTCATGGCCCCAGTTGAAGAGGTTGTTCTCGATGGACCGCCAGGTATGGCGCTGCAGGTCTTTCTCGTTCGCGAACAACAGGTCGATGTAGTCGCCTGCTTCGTCGCTCGCCTGGCGGATGCGGATCGTACCTGTGCTGCCTTCCGTACCCGGACCGGGCGATTCTCCAGTTCGACCCGCTCGGTCACCGCCGGCGACGCGGTGATTGAATTGCCACCACTTGATCTCCGTGTACCCCAGGTCCACCGGACGGGGATAGCCGCGCTCGTCGACGGTCAATGACAGCATACCCACTGTCGCCCGGCGCAGGATTACGCCGCAGGCCTCCGCAGCCCGCTCGCGGTCATTACTCCGGTCTGCCTCCTGCGCCAACGGAAAAGTATCGACGGAGATCTCCAGGGTTCCGATATCACTGAAGGACAGATCCAGGCAGCCGGGAATCTCGGCCGTCTCAGTCTCCGTGGCCGTTCGCAATAATCCGGCTACCGTGGCACCGCGGGCCAGAACATGGCCTCCGGTCCGTCGCACCTCGCACTCCGGTGCATTGCAGCCATGACCGGGGCACGACTGCTCTGCGCATGCCGCGGAAAGGCTGAGGCCGGAAAAGTCCAGGTTGCCGTCACAGCGCAGCCCATCGAGGATCAGCGCCTTCGCGCGGGCACGGCCGGGACCCCGCACGATCTCGACGTCGCGCTTGATCTCCGCATCGCCCATGTCGATCGTCGCGGCGGCGCAATCCGCGCCGGAGAGCACCACATCGCCACTGATCATCGCCTTGCGCAGATTGATGCCACCGCCCGTCTCCGCCAGAAGATAGCCGACGTCGGCATCCTGCTCTTCCGTGAGGCCGCGCTCACGGCCCTGCGCGCAGCCGATCGACAGCGTTAGATCGCCGTCTACGGAGGCATGTCTGAGATTCAGCGATTCGCCGATGCGGACGCCGACGATATACGCCTCACCCTCGAGCATCGCGTCCTGCAGGTTGACCTTGCCGGCGATTGCGATCGGCTCGTAGTCCGGCGGCACTATCTCGTTCCCGTCATCATCTGTGACAGCCGGCTTCATGCGACCGACCAGGCGCAGCTCCCCTGTCTGCAGCGCGCGTCCGGAAAGATCGCCGCCGATGTCCGTGCGCCGGATACGGAGTATCTGGGGTACGACGGCGCCGTCTAGCTCGACGTCGGCACCGATGCGGTTGCGTCCAGGATGATCCCTGTCGGGCTCGAGCCACAGGCCGGTACCTACTCGTACGAAGGCGGCCTTCACGCCGCCCGCCACATCTACGTTCGTGAGAATCAGGAAATTCTTCTCGACAACCGTCCCGTAGACGCTGATTCCCCCGGCCGGGCCGGAATCGCCGCCACCCCACGGATAATGTCCCACCCGCAGAGGCAGCGCTCCGCTCCCGCCCGGGTTCAGTCCCTCCAGGGATATCCACTGTTCGGCGAATGCATACTGGAGATTGAGATCCAGGAGCACGAACAAGCCGCGCAGCAGGACGCTGTGAGCGACGACCTGGTCAAGGTTGAGATCGCCGTAAATGCACGTCGGCGATGCAGCCGATTCCGAGGCGATGATCAGGCCCTGCCCGATCTGTGAGGACATCAGGTCCGTACTTCGCAGCGTCTGCACCGACAAGAACTCCAGGTTGCCCTGCACTCGCAGCCGCTCGGCCAGCAGGGTGCCCCCCACGTTCACCCGGACCAGGGTCACATAGGCCGCTCTGCTCTCGTGACAGGTCAGCGATACGCCGCCGCTATGGACGATCGCTTCCTGATCGGTCAGCGTGACATGGCCCCTGACGATGACATCGCGCAGGTGGAGACGGCCACGGATGGTTGCTTCGGCCAGCCGCAATCCGTTCTCGAAGACGCAATGCCGGAACACAAGATCCCTGGAGCACTCCAGATGATCGAGGTTGACCGTGCCGCGGAAGCGGCAGTTCGTGATCACGACGGAGCCGATGGACTCTCCCCGCAGATCGACGCGACCGCAGACGACGCGATCCCGGATCTCCGCCGGCCGGCGGCTGCCCGAATCCCGGGCGGCGCGCAGCTCGGCCGCGAAGTGCTCGCCGGTCACGCTCTTCAGGGTCGGTTCCGTCTGCGACGCGATGGGCGGCTCCAAGCCTCGCGCCGGCGGCTCGGGCATCTGGCCGGACTCCTCTGCGGGCTCCCAGCTGACCAGCGGTGTGTCGTCGAGCATCTCCACCAGTCCGTGTGGACTGACTCGGAATTTCGCCGCGAACAGGCCCGCGCCATAGCGAACAAAGGCGATCACGGGCCACCAGCCCTCCCCGTCGGGCTCCCCGACGTCCGGGTCTTCGACCGACGCGGTGACATCGCCCACGGAAGCCGCTTCACCGAGGCCAAGCGTGTCCCGGACCCCCGGCAGGACCGTCCCTGAGCCCGGATCGGCTGCGTCGGAGACCGAGTCTCCGGCACCGGTGACGATGTGGAACGGCCCTTCGTCCCCCCAGACGAAGTCGCCGAAGAACTTGAGGTACGCGGCCACGTCGTCCGCCGTTCGCAGCGACCAGTGCTCGTGACGGGCGAGGTGCTCGTTCAGGGTGTTGATCCAGTCGCTGCGCGTGTCCAGGGAGACGGCAAGACCCGGCCGCCAGAGCAGGAAACGATCGGTACGGTCGCCGTTGTGGATACAGTCGCTGACCCGGAGGAGATCCAGCGGGTAGAATGGCAGGCGCCTGAGCGCGACCCGGGTCAGATCGTCGCCGGCAACCAGCGGCAGGACGCGTCGGTTGACGTCGTCGATGAGCGTGTTCGCATCGACTTTCGCCAGACGCCGCCAGCCATCCGGACTCTCCTGATAACCCTGCCGTCCGTGGATAGTGCTCGGCCGCGCGAGCAGCGAGCGCAGATAGCCCACCGGCAGTCCGGTCAACAGGGGCTCGTCCTCCGCGAGTTCGACGCGAATCTCGCCGCGCAGGGCCGCCACCTCCCCGAGACCCGGCACCGGCCGATCGTACACCGTGCAGATTACGCGGCGGAGTCCATCGTCCACGAGAGCGAGGCACGTCGCGCGGTAGCCATGGCGGATGCTGGCGGAATCGGTCAGCGGATCTGCCGCGAGGGCGGCAACCACTCGCTCGCGCTCGAAGTCGTTCAGCGCGACCCAGAATTCGACGTCCTCGAGCCGCTCGATCAACAGCACACGGGCGCCGGCCAGGACGGCGTCTCGCGTCCTCGCGAAATCCGCGAATACGCGCAGGTAGTCGAGCGCCGTATCGGCGTCGATTCGGTAGACGTCCGTCCAGCCCAGAGTCGCCAGGAAATCTCTTGCATCGCGCAGCGGCAGAACCCGCCGCCGCGGCTGGTCGTCGTGACCTGCAAGACACCAGAGGAGGATATCGCGGTCTTCCTCCTGCTCGCCTTCGGACCACCACCAAGCCTGTTCGACAATCGGGCCACGGCCCCGATAACGGAGCAACAGCAGCAGGGCATCCCCCTCCAGGAAAGCGGGCCGGGCGGCGCACTCGATGGCCAGATCGTCCGGACCGCACCCGGAAGCCTCGGCCGCGAGGGTAATCCACCGCTCGGCCTCCCCCGGATCGAGGTCTATCTCGTAATCACCGATCGCGGACGGACGCCCGCTCGCTGTTCCCGCCATCACACGCCCGCAAGGTTCGGCCACAGCCGCTATTCGTTCTTGTTATCGCCGGTCGACAAGTCGATGGTAACCCATAATCGGCGCCGGGCAATGTTCGCCCGTTCAGGCAGCTCATGCGCACGGGAATTGCCGGGATGGCAGCGCCCGGCTCCGTCGCTCAGCCCCGTGCTAGCATTCGGACAGTCATAGTCGTGGAGGTACCCATGCAACACATGCCATTCATCATCGCCGCAGCCCTGCTGCTCAGCCAGACGCCCGCCGCGGCAACCGACCTGTCCGGCGTGCCCTCCGGCACCTACCAGGAGGACGACCAGCACGCCTACGTGATCTTCTCCTACACCCACCTCGGATTCTCCAACCCGAAGGTGCGCTTCGACGACTTCGACGTCACGCTGCAACTCGACAGCGAGGACCCCGAGGCGAGCGAGATCGACGTCAGCATCGACGTCTCGAGTGTGGACAGCGGCGTGGAGGTCTTCGACGGCCACCTGATGGGCGCCGAGTACTTCGACCTGGCGAACCACCCGAGCATTACGTTCGAATCCACGGATGTCGAGAAGACGGGCGAGAACACCTACGACATATCCGGCGGACTCACGATCAAGGGCAAGACGGTACCGGTCACGCTAGCCGCCACGATCAACGGCGCCGGCGAGCATCCGCTGAAGAAGGTGCCGGCAGTGGGTGTCTCTGCCACCGGGACACTCCTGCGCTCCGACTGGGGGCTGGACCAGTACGTGCCCGCAGTGAGCGACGAGGTGACGCTGACCATCGAGGT
>CAYQZN010000070.1:0-11883 GCA_964421805.1 uncultured Woeseiaceae bacterium | reverse complement strand
CGTAGTCCTTCGCCTGCTCCACGTGATGGGCCATGGCAGACGCATACCACATGACTTTCTTCGGCACGCAGCCCACGTTTACGCAGGTGCCGCCCAGGCGGCCGCTCTCGACCACCGCCGCCCGCGCGCCGTATTCCGCAGCGCGCTGCGCATGAGCCAGTCCGCCGCTGCCGCCGCCTATCGCGATCAGATCGAAGTGGTGTGCCACCGTCAGTCTCCGTTTATCGTGGTCCATTTCCCCGCGCGAAAGCCTGCTATCGGTGCGACTCCGGGCGGGACGCGCATGCTAACATGCGGGTCGGTCAGGGAAATGCAAGACCGAGGTCGGGTTTGCCCATGTCCAACCCCATGCCCAATCCATTGCTGGAAAACACGGAACTTCCGCCATTCCCCGAGCTCGAGCCGTCGCACGTGCTGCCGGCGCTCGGGACGGTGCTCGAGGAGAACCGGCGGCGCCTGCAGGAGCTGCTGGCCGACGAGTCCCCCACGCCGGAGTCGCTGGTGGTCCCCCTGGAAGAGATGAGCCACCGGCTGTCACGGTTGTGGTCGCCCGTGAGCCACCTGCACATGGTCACCGCCGACGCCGACTGGCGGGAGGCCTACGGCGAAGGACTGCCGCTGCTGACCGAATACGCCACGGAGCTGGCCCAGAACGAGACCCTGTACCGGCGCTTCCGGGAGCTGGCCGAGCGCTTGCCCGCGGACGCGGAGCCCGGCCTCGGCAAGCTTCTGGAACACGCACTGCGTGACTTCCGGCTCGCCGGCGTCGGCCTGCCCGAGGACGACAAGCGGCGCTTTCGCGAGATCCGCCAGGCCATGGCGAAGGCGGCGACCCGCTTCGAGCAGAACCTGCAGGACTCCACGGACGCCTGGAGCCTGCACGTCGAGGACGAGGCGCGGCTGGCCGGACTGCCGGCCGGCGCGCGCCAGCGTGCCCGCAGGGCGGCCGGGGAAGCCGGGCTCGACGGCTGGAAATTCAACCTGGATCAGCCCACGTATCAGGCCGTGCTGACCCACGCCGACGACGAGGATCTGCGCCGCACCTATTACGAGGCCTGGGTGACGCGCGCCTCCGATACCGGCCCCCACGATCCCGCCCACGACAACGCGCCGCTCATCGAGGAGATCCTGGCGCTGCGCCACGAGGCGGCCGCCCTCACCGGCTTCGACAACTACGCACAGTACTCGCTCGCCAGCAAGATGGCGCCGGGTGTGGACGAGGTGCTGCAGTTTCTCGCGGAACTGGCCGAGCGCAGCCTGCCGGCGGCGAGAGACGAAGTGGCGGCGGTGGAAGACTTCGCGGGCCGCGCGATCCGCCCCTGGGACCTCGCCTACTACTCCGAGAAGCTCAAGCAGGAGCGTCACGCCATCTCCGACGAGGAGCTCCGCCGCTACCTGCCGGCGCCGAAAGTCATCGAAGGGCTGTTCCGTCTGGCGGGAGAGCTCTACGGACTGGAGATCCGGGTGCGCGAGGATGTCCCCGTCTGGCACGACAGCGTGAACTACTACGAGGTGCTCGACGCCGACGGCACGGCCGTGGGCGGCTTCTACGCCGACCTCTATGCCCGGTCGGGCAAGCGCGGCGGCGCCTGGATCGACGAGTGCGTCGTGCGCAAGGGCATCGGCGGGGAGAGGGCCGAGCCGGTGGGCTACCTGGTGTGCAACTTCACGCCGCCTCACGGCGACGAGCCGTCGCTGCTGACCCACAGCGACGTGGTCACCCTCTTCCACGAGTTCGGCCACATGCTGCACCACCTGCTGACGCGGGTGGACTACCCCAGCATCGCCGGCATCAACGGCGTGCCCTGGGACGCCGTGGAGCTGCCCAGCCAGTTCATGGAGAACTTTGCCTGGCACTACGAGGTGCTGGCCCATGCCTCCGGCCACGTCGACACCGGCGAGCCGCTGCCGGCGGAGCTGTTCGAGCGTCTGCGCGGCAGCCGTAACTTCAATGCCGGCCTGCAGATGCTGCGCCAGCTCGAATTCGCCCTGTTCGATTTCCGCCTGCATGCCGAGTACGACCCCGGCCAGGGCTCCCGCGCGGCGGAGATCCTGGAACAGGTGCGCGACCGGGTGACCCTGGTGCGGCCGCCCGACTGGAACCGGTTCGCCAACGGCTTCGCGCACATCTTCGCCGGCGGCTATGCCGCGGGTTATTACAGTTACAAGTGGGCGGAAGTGCTGGCGGCGGACGCTTTCAGCGCCTTCGAGGAAGCGGGCATCTTCGACCGCGGCACGGCGCAGAGCTTCCGCACCAGCATCCTGGAGGTGGGCGGCAGCCGGGACATCATGGATGCCTTCGTCGAGTTCCGCGGCAGGGGCCCGAGCCTCGAGGCACTGCTCGCGAGCAGCGGGATCAGCCGGGCAGCGTGAAGGTCGCCACCTGGAATGTGAACTCCCTGAAGGTCCGCCTGCCCCAGGTGCTCGCCTGGCTGGCGGAGGCGAAGCCCGACGTGCTTGCGCTGCAGGAGATCAAGCAGCCGGACGAGGACTTCCCGGCAGAGGCGCTGCAGGTGGCCGGCTACCACGGCATCTGCAACGGCCAGCGTACCTATAACGGCGTGGCGTTGTTGTCGCGGCAGCCGCCGTCCGACCCGGTACGCGCATTACCGGGCTCCGAAGATCCCCAGCGCCGGGTGCTGGCGGCCACGATCGGCGGCGTGCGCATCGTCAACCTGTACGTGCCGAACGGCCAGGCAGTGGACTCGGACAAGTACCAATACAAGCTGGAGTGGCTCGAGCGCCTGCGGGACTATCTCGCCGACGAGCTCGAGCACCACGAGCGGCTCGTGGTGCTCGGCGACTTCAACATCGCCCCCGAGGACCGGGACGTGCACGACCCGGAGCTGTGGCGCGGACGTGTACTGTTCAGCGAGCCCGAGCACGCGGCCCTGGCACGCCTCACGGAGCTCGGCCTGGTGGATCTGTTCCGCCAGTTCGACCAGCCGCAGGACGCGTTCAGCTGGTGGGACTATCGGGCGGCGGCATTTCGCCGCAACCGGGGGCTGCGCATCGACCTGATCCTCGGCAGCCACGCCATGGCCAGGCGCTGCGTCGCCAGTGCCGTCGATCCGGAGCCGCGGGGCTGGGAGCGGCCCTCGGATCACGCTCCCGTCTGGGCGGAGTTCGAGCAATGACGCTGCGCACGATCTGCCGTCTTAGGTCAAACCGGCCGCTTGCGCCCCGGGGCAGCGTGTATGCTGCGCGCAGAAGACACGATGGTCCGCTGCCGCGGACGGGGGGAGAATCGTGAATCCCGTGGATCCCGTGAATACGGTGAATCCGATGGATCCGGGCGCCGGAACGCACGGTCGAACTCCGCGGACGGGCCGCAGCGCGGGGGGCGCCGAGAGCGCCGAGAAGTACAAGAAAATGCTGCAGGACCGGCGCAACGACTTCGACGTCACCAACACGGTGCAGGTTAGCAACCCCGCCGCCGTCCGCGACGCCGTGCGGCAACTCCTCGAGCAGACCTACCCGGACGCAGGCTTCGACAAGATCTGGCTGGCGTTCTACGATTTCGAGCGGCTGTTCACCGGCCGCATGCCCGGCTACCTGGGCTGCGACACGAGTTATCACGACATCCAGCACACGCTGGACATCACGCTGGCGATGGCGCGCCTCGTCGCCGGCTACGAGGCCGCCTGCGGCAGCCGGGAAGGACTGGGCGCCGAACGGGCGTTGCTCGGCATACTGACGGCGCTGTTCCACGACGCGGGCTACATCCGCCACGAGCTGCGCGACCGGGAGTACCGCAACGGTGCCGAGTTCACCCTCTACCACGTGACCCGGAGTGCGGACTTCCTGCGCCGCTACCTGCCCGCCATCGGACTCGACCACCTGGCGCCCGCCGCGAGCAAGCTGGTGCACTTCACCGGCTACGAGATCGCGCCGGACGCGATCGAGATGGAGGATCCGAGGGACACCGTGCTCGGCCATCTGCTGGGAACGGCGGACCTGGTCGCCCAGATGGCGGATCGCTGTTACCTGGAGAAGTGCCGCGACCGCCTGTACAGCGAATTCGTGCTGGGGGGCATCGCCGTGGAACACGCCCGGCCGGGCGAGTTCATGGTGCGGTATGCATCCGGCGAGGATCTGCTCAGACAGACACCGGGCTTTTTCGAGCACTCGGCGAAACCCCGCCTAGAGGAGACCTTCGGCGGCGTGTACCGCTATTTCGAGCCCCTGTTCGACGGCCACAATCCGTACATGGACGCCGTCGAGGCGAACCTGAGCTTCCTCCGTTCCCTGCTCGATAACGGCCACTGGCAGCTGCTGCGCCGGAATCCGCCGGCCTTCGTGGGCGAACAGTCGAGCCTGCGCACCATCCGGGAGATGGTGCAGGAAGAGGCCGCACGGCTCGAGCGGGTGCGGCTCGGCAACACCGCGACCGGCTAGCCCTCCTCAGGGCGCAGACTCACGCTTTCGCGCGCAGGAACACCGGCCGGTCCGGCTCGGACTGCTCTTCGCTGTAGCGGTAGCCTTCCTCGGCGAAGTCCTTGAGACCCTTCAGCGTGTCGACCCGCTCGCGGATGATCCACGCGGCCATCATGCCCCGCGCCCGCTTGGCGAAGAAACTCAGCACCCGGTAGTCGCCGCTTTTCGCCCGGTCCTTGAACACGGGCGTCACGATGCGCGCGTCCAGCAGGTCCTCGTTCACCGCGCCGAAGTACTCGTTGGAAGCCAGATTGACGAGCGCCTTCGGCTTCTGCCCGGCCAGCTCCTCGTTCAGCGCGCGGGTGATGCGGTCGTCCCAGAACGCGTAGAGATCCTTGCCGGCCTCGTTGGCGAGCGAAGTGCCCATCTCCAGCCGATAGGGCTGCATGAGGTCGAGCGGGCGCAGCACGCCGTAGAGTCCGGACAGGATACGCAGGTGATCCTGGGCGTAGTTCAGATCGCGGGCGTCGAAGCGCTCCGCCTGCAGGCCCTGATACACGTCGCCCCTGAACGCGAGCAGCGCCGGGCGCGCGTTCTGCGTGGACGCCCGGGCGGAGAAATCACGGTAGCGCTCCACGTTCAGCTTCGTGAGCTTCGGCGACAGGTTCATCAGCGCGGCAATCTCCTTATCGGACTTGCCGCGCAGGATCTCCACCAGCTTGCGCGCCTCGCCCTGGAAGCGCGGCTTCGTGTGCTTGTCCGTCGCCAGCGGCGTTTCGAAGTCCAGGGTCTTGGCGGGAGAGAGAACGATGATCATGTGGGTCTACCGGTGTTGCTCGGGGTGGTGGCGGCCGCCGTCGGACGCCGGGCGACTGCTCATCCTAGTGAAACGGCGGCCGTTGTAAAGTCGCTGCGCAGCTGCTCTCGCAGCCGGTCTCCGCCCGCGGGTCAGCGCCGCCGGCAGCCCCAGGCCACCACCTGGTCGCCGACGGTTACCGACGCCTCGCCGTCGCGTATCCAGAGCAGAATGTCACCGTCGCGCCAGCGCCGGCCCTCGTCGGCCGCGACCGAAGTGAGGGTGTAGCTGCGACCGTCGAACTCGATGCGCGCCACCGCATCGCCGATCTCGACGTGCAGGAGCCCGCCCCGTTCGCAGTCATAGCTCCGGGTGTCGACGGGTGCACCGGCGCAGCCGGTGCCGGCGAGCGCAAGGGCTGCCAGGCAGGCTGCCCGCAGGCTCGCGCTCAACCGCGGAATGGCCGGTCCTGGCGCGGCCGGGCCTCGCTGACCCGGGCCGGGCGGCCGTTCAGGTCCTGACCGTTCAGGACCCGGATCGCTTCCTCGGCTTCCCTGGCATCGTCCATCTCGACGAAGCCGAAGCCCTTGGAGCGACCCGTCTCGCGATCCATGATGACCTTGGCTGACTTCACGTCGCCGAAGGCGGCGAAGGCCTCCCGCAGTTCGTCATCCGTAATGCTGTAAGGGAGGTTACCCACATAGATGTTCATCAAACCGTCCACGCACCGCCGTTCTCAACACGCTGACATCAGCCGGATCAACGGCGTTGGACCTCGGCCGGATGACCCCGGGCGAACCGGGCGCGGGCCGGCTGTCAGTGATGATCCGCCCCGCCGCGGTCAATAGTATCCGGCGGTGGTAGACGACTCAAACCCGGCGAAACGCTTGTTACGGTGCGGTAACGGCCGCGGCCGTCAGGTCCTGCGCATCGCGGCCAGGATGTCGTCGTGCTCCCGCTGCCGGGCATCGTCCGGATCCTCGATGACGGGCACCGCCGCAATGTCCTCGACATAGGCCGACGGGAAGGCGTGGTAGCGGGCGCCGTGGAGCACCAGGTCCCGGTACCAGCGGAACGGCACCAGGGAGCCATCCTGAAACTCCGTGTCGGCCTTGTAGGTGTGCACCTCGCCGAGGCCGGGCAGCGACAGCACGTGGGTATGGTAGCCCCTGTTCACCCCCTCGATCCGATCCAGCGCGGGCTTGTCGTGGAGATCGAGTTCGAAGATCGCCGCATGGACGAGGTCCCGGCCGGCGTCCGTGGGCGCGATGGTGGCCTTGGCGGAGCCGTCGAAGCCCCGCTTGTCGAAGCTGAGCCGCCAGCCGGTCAGCTCCCAGGTGGTGAGCAATGCCGCCGACGGCGTCCGGCGCCGCAGGCGCTCGGGGTGGAGATTGGAGCCGTAGGCCAGATAGCGGATGACAGCCATGGCTGCCGATTCTCGCCGCCGCCCTGCCGGCCATCAAGGGGACGGGCAGGCGAGGCGAGCGAGAGCCCTTGCGCGGCCGGCCTACAGTCAGTACACTTTAATTGAGAATAATTCTCATTTACATGCCGGGAGAGGACGACATGATGACAGACACGGCCCGCCGCCCCGCTCCCCGGAACCTCCGGGGTAACGCCCCCGCCAGCGAGGCACGAAGGGATGCCCGCTACCGTCTCAGCATCGCCCGGGTCCCCGGCGGCGCAGCGGCGCTCGAGGTTCACGACAACGAGCGGGGCTGCCCGCTGCTGGGGTGGCAGGGCGACGTCGCGCGGCAGATGCTTGATTCCGGCATCCTGCCGGCGGAGTATTGCCGCGGAGGCTGCCACGGCTGCGACAAGTCGCTGGTGCAGCGGCTGATCATGGCCGGCGCCGCGGCGGAGATGCGCATCCGGGCAGTCGACGACGCCACACACTGACACTCAGGACGCCGGCCGGCCCGGCGGCGGTGTTCCATGCAAGCGACCGTTGCCGAGGCATTACAGCGCGTACCGGGTCTGGCGGGCCTCGAAGACCGTGACGCGGAAGCGCTGCTCGGCGCGGCCGCCCTGCTGCACCTCGGTGCGGGCGATGCCGTCTTCCATGCCGGCGCCGAATGCCGGCACTTCCTCATCATCACGCAGGGTTCGGTCCGGGTCACGCTGAACGCGTTGTCCGGCCGATCGGTGACCCTGTACCGCCTGCAGCCCGGCGACACCTGTGTGCTCACCACGTCCTGCCTGATGAGCAGCCGCCGCTATCCCGCGGAGGCGCGCACCGAGACGCCGGTTAGCGCACTGGCGATGGGGCGCTCGACCTTCGAACGCGGCCTGGAGGAGTCCGCGCCGTTCCGCCGCTTCGTGCTGGACAGCTTCTCGCGGCGGCTTGCCGGTGTGATCGAGCGCATGGAGGCCGTGGCACTGACGCCCGTGGAGGCGCGCCTTGCCGCGCTGCTGCTGGCCCTGGACCGCGGCGGCAGCGGCGGCGTGCAGATCACCCACCAGAGTCTTGCCGAGGAACTCGGCACGGCCCGTGAGGTGATCTCCCGTCACCTGAAACGCCTCGAGGGCGCCGGACTGCTCACCCTCGGCCGCGGGGTGGTGAGGCTCTCCGATCACGCCGGGCTCCGGGCCATAGCCGACGAGCATCCCTGCGGATAGTCGTGCCGCCGAGCCGCCCGCCACCCTCTGTGACGAAGTCACTGAGCCGGACGGCAGCTGGCTGCACACTGCAGCCGTGACATCGCAAACCCCTCAAGGAGGCTCGTCATGGCATTCCGTAACGAAGGCACCGTCGACCGGGCCGTCCGCGTGACGGCAGGGCTGGTACTGCTCAGCCTGGTATTCATCGGACCGCAGACCCCCTGGGGCTGGATCGGGCTGGTACCGCTCGCCACCGGCCTCATCGGCTGGTGCCCGGCCTACTCCCTGTTCGGCATCAAGACCTGCAAGACCGACTGATACCCAGGTTCGGAGGCGGTAATTTAGCCGCGGCGCGCCATAGCCGGTAGACTAACGCCCTGTCAGCCAACGCGCAGAACAGGGGAAACCGGCTATGGCGCTATTGATTCTGGGGCTCGTACTCTTTCTCGGCATCCACTCCTCCTCCATCGTGGCGGAAGGATTCCGCGACCGCATGGCGGCGAAGAGCGAACTGGGATGGAAGGCGTTCTACGGCATCGTCTCCATCGTCGGCATCGTGCTCATCGTCAAGGGCTATGCCGACGCGCGCATGGACCCGACGTTGCTGTACGTACCGCCGGTATGGATGAAGCACCTGGCCGCGTTACTGTTGCTGCCCGTCTTCGTCCTGTTCTTCGCGCCCTACTTCCCTGGCAGGATCAAGGCCGCCACCAAGCACCCGCAGCTGGTTGCCGTGAAGCTGTGGGCCGTGGCCCATCTGCTGGTGAACGGCACGCTGGCGGACGTCATCCTGTTCGGCAGCTTCCTGATCTGGGCAGTGGTCGACCGCGTCTCTTTCAAGCGCCGGGTCGAGCGCCCGGTGCCCTCGGCGCCGGTCAAGGGCATCAACGACGTGCTGGTCGTGGCCGCCGGTCTCGGCGTCTACGTGATCTTCGTGCTCTGGCTGCACGAGGCCTGGTTCGGGGTGGCGCCTTTCGGCTGAGAACGGCCGCCTTCAGTCGTCGCTCAGCTCGATGCGGATGCCGCCCAGCCAGCCTGCCACGGTGTTGAAGATCAGGCAGATGAGCAGGGTCATCCAATAGATGACGAAGAGGTAGGCGACGGGCATCAGGAGCACCAGCCAGATGGAGGCCGCGTCCAGCGCGCCATCCGGCGCAGCCAGCTGGATCTCTGTGAAAGTCATCACCAGCAGGGCTATGAGCACGTAGACGAGCATGAAGACCGCTGCAGTGGCGGCCGAGATCTTCGCCGCCGACCAGGGATCGATTCTTCGCAGCGTGCGGTTCATGGCTGGAACTTCATGGCTAGAACAACGCGGCCAGCAGCATCACCAGCGTGGCGACGAAGCCGACCGACCAGATAAGCGAGCGGATCAGGAAGACGCCGGACGCGTAGGCCGGCACGTAGGCGACGCGGGCCACGAGATACGTCCAGGCGGCCGCCTCGGTGGCCGGCGTGGACGCCTCGCCCAGCACCACCACGACGACGGCGATGGTGAACAGCATCAGGGCCTCGAAGTGGTTGTCGAGGGCGCGCTTCAGCCGCCCGGCCACGCCCCAGGGCTGTTTCTGTTCGTCCCGGTTGCCGCCCGTGTAGCGGGGGCCCAACTGTTTGTTGACGGGCACGGCCATCAACACGAACTGCACGAATTGCAGCAGCGCTGCATAGCCGAGGACCTTCAATTCGACCGGCATCGGGATCTCCTGTTTTTCCAGTCTACGAAGCCATCCTACGCCCCGGCCTCACCGATGGGAACGGCCGCCGGCGGCGGCGAGCCGGCGCGCCAGGGCGGGGATCTCGTTCAGGGCGTCGACGGAGGCGGCAAGGGCGGAGGCTGCTTCGCCGCCGGGCAGATCGCCATAGCCGTAGCGCGCAAAAATCACCGGCACCCCGGCGGCGCGGCCGGCAGCCACGTCGTTGGCCGAGTCGCCCACCATCAGCGCCCGCGCCGGGGCCACATCGAGGGCATCAAGGCAGGCACGCACCGGCGCCGGATCCGGCTTCAGCGGCAGGGAGTCGTCGCCGCCGACGACGGCAGCGATGTGGCTGCTCAGTTCCAGTGCCGCGAGGATGTCGCGGGCGATGCCGGCCGGCTTGTTGGTACAGACGGCATGACGCCAGCCATCGGCCGACAGCCCGGCCAGCACGGCGGCCGCACCAGGCATCGGGCGGGTCTCCCGTATGGCGCACCGGGCGTAGATGGCCAGGAATTCCCGCCGCAGCGGCGGCAGGTCTGCAGCCGCAAGCGCCCGGCCCGCGGCGGCGAAGCCCCGGAGTACGAGTTCGCTGACCCCGTCGCCGATCATCTTCCGGACGGCGGCTGCGGTCCGCGGCGCCAGACCGTGCTGCCGTAGCACGCCGTTCAGCGCGGACGCGAGGTCGCCGACGCTGTCGACGAGAGTGCCGTCCAGGTCCCAGATGACGGCCCGGGGGTGAATCTCGTTCACAACCTTGCCGCTAAAGGATTGTTTCAAAAGCGTTAATGTTTTTTCCTTGGGCTGGACGCGGGGAATTCAAGTGAGGATAATACCTGAGTTGCTGCAGTGCAGCATCGAGGTAGGATAAGGCCATGGATTACACGGACGTCTATTTCACACTCGACGGGATCGCGCTCGCAGGATTGCTGGTCGCGATGGCAGTCGCCTGCTATCTCGCACACCGGCGCTACCGTCACAATGGGCGCAACGGGCGCACTGGGCGCCGCTCTGATGAAGAGCCGCGCAAGCGGATACGACACCGCAGAGTCTGATCGCCGTTTCTGATACTCCCGGTCACCCTCAGGACGGGTCATCGGGCGGTGTCAGACGTCTTTGGGCTCGAGTTTCCTGACGCGGAAGTTCTGCGAACCGCCCTCGAGCAGTGCATCGAGCAACTCGCCGAGACCGGTCTCGATCCGCCACTGCAGGTATCTGTCGTAGTGTTCGAACGACTGCCACTCCTCTATCAGGACATAGGTGGAGGCAGCCTCCTCGAAATACGTATCGATGCGGATACAGCCGTCGAAGGCCCGCGTGTCGACCAGCGCTTCCTTCAACGTCGCCTCGAGCTCCTGCACCTTGTCCCGTTGTGCGGGAAACTCGGCAATGACGATCTTCTTCATGGCGCATCCTCCTGATAGGGAGAGCCAAGTCTACGCGCAACGGGCCAGGAAACGCCGCATGCCTCAGAGTTCGGCGTCGCCTCGCCTCGTGCCGTATTCTGACTCGAGCTCCGCCCTTCTCAGGAAATTGTAGCCGGTCCAGTCCGCCACGGAGCAGTAGTCCCCCTCCGCGTTCTGTCGGTCGAGATCGCAACTGAGTTCGAGATGACGGGGCAGAGAAGCCCATATCGAGGTCGTGAAGATCGGCACCGCACCGGACTGCTCTTCCGCGCAGACCGTCATGAAATAGGTGGGCGAACTGGGAGCGAGGATGACGGTGCGAAAGTGGCGCCGGCTGGTGATCTCGCCGAAATGGAACCGGCCGTGTTCATCCGTGGTGGTCTCTGCAATCGGCGTGGAGCAGGGCTCGCGGTTCCATAGAGAGTTCATGCTGAGTCTGCGGCCGGCCAGCGATTCGCCGTCGAGGTGAAGGGTCCCGCTCACGGGTGACAGTTCGACGACGTCGTGGGGGTGGGGATAGGTGATGCAGCCGGTGATCGACAGGCAGACGAAGCCAACAGCCGCTGCGCGAAAAACCGCCTGGCATCTGATCATGGTGCCTCCATGTCTTGAGTATAGCGGTCTCCGCCGGGGATTCGTCCGGCCCGGGGCAGCGCACAAATAAAGACGCGGCCGGGAGCCGGAGCTCCCGACCGCGCCAGGGGCAGGCTCAATTACAGGTCGCCCACAGCCGTGCTGCGGATCTTCGGCCAGGTCTCCTCGGCTTTCCTGAGGATGTTCTCCTTGTCCGCGAGATACATCTGGTACACGGCGTCGTTCACGAAGAGGTAGAGCTTGCCGTCGACGATGTCGGCGAACATCGGGTCGCCGTCGAACTTCTTGCCCTTCGCCACCGCAAAGGCGCAGAAGCCGCCGTACTGGGGCAGGTAACCCTCGGGGTTCGTCTTGAACCGCTCGGCCGATGCCTCGGAGGCGAAGTAGTAGGCCACGCCGTCATGAGTGACGGTGT
>CAYQZN010000069.1:0-11915 GCA_964421805.1 uncultured Woeseiaceae bacterium | reverse complement strand
GCATGCGGTGCAGCTCGTCGAGGCTCTGCTGCAGCAGGTCGTCCACCGCCTGGGAGGGCTGCACGCGATCGTCGTCGATGGCCATCAGCAGCGTTTCCAGGCCGTGGCTCAGATTGCCCATCGCCGTAATACCGGCCATGCGCGCCCCGCCCTTGAGCGTGTGCAGGTGACGTTTCAGCTCGATGAGACTCTCGGCCGGCCGGCCGCCGCCGGTCCAGGCCGCCAGCGCCTCGTCGCTGGCCTCCAGGATCTCGCCCGCCTCCTCGGTGAAGATGGCGGCGATCTCCGCATCGTAGTCGGCCTCCTCGGCGGGCGCTTCGGCGGGCGGCGGCGGGGCGGGTTCTCCGGCCGACGCTTCGGCCGGCCCGGCCTCGGCGGCTTCCTCCGCCGGCTCCGGCGCGGCCGCTTCCGCCGCCGATTCGGCAGCCGGACTCCCGGCACGGGACTCCGGTGCGCCGGCCTGTGCACCAGCCTCGTACTCCGAACCCGGCACCCGGGTAATGCCGGTGCGTTCGCCGGTCTCGTCCACCTCCGCCGGGCGGCTCTCCACCTGGGCAGTCAGCTCCCGCAGCCGCTCGACCAGGGGCTGATAGTCCTCGTCGCGGGCTCCGGACTGGTTGATGCCCGCCACAATGCTCTCGATGGCCTTCACGGCAGCCTCCACCGCCGCAAGACCGTCGGTATCCATGCCCCGGCCCGCGTCGTAGAGCCGGCGCACGTACTGGTTCAGGCTGGCCGTGACCGTGACGCCGCGGTCCACGTCGGCCATGTTCACGCTGCCGTGCAGGGTATGGCAGGCGCGGTGCAGGTTGTCCGGGATCGGATACGGCGGCTCCTCCTCCCGGCAGGCCTCGATGTAGCTCTTGATGGCACCCAGGTGCGCCGCGGTCTCCTTCGAGAAGATGTCGAGCAGTACCGGGTCCATCTCCACCGGCGCCGGCTCCTCCTCCGGCTCGGCGGCCGACGCCGCCAGGTTCGGCGCATTCGGATCGCCCTCGGCGAAGGCGCTCGCCTGGACCACGAGCTGACGGGTATCCACCGTCGGCTCGATGCCCGTCTCCAGCTGCTCCACCAGCTCCGGCAGGGCCGCCGCCGCGCGCTGGATGAACTCGACCATCGGCGGCGTACGGGTCAGCGTGCGGTTGATGAGCCGGTTCAGCAGATCCTCGATGTGCCAGCAGAAATCGCCGATGCGCTCGGCACCCACCATCCGGCCGCTGCCCTTCAGCGTGTGGAAGGAACGGCGCACGGTGATAAGCGCCTCCATGTCGTCGGCATTCTCGGCCCAGCGGGGCAGCTGTTTGCGGATGGAGGCGATCTCTTCCTTGGACTCCTCGATGAACAGCTCCAGCAGCTCCGGGTCGAGATGCTCCGCATCCTGGGCCACCACCGGGATCTGGATGATCTCGGTGGCATCCCCGGCGCCGCCCGCCTGCTCCGGCTCCGGGATGGCGCGCATCCGCTGGCTGGCCACGAGGGTCTCCTCGATCCTGGCCGCGCGTCCTTCCATTTCGTCGAGGACGCCGGACAGCGCGTCCAGACAGGCCTCGGCGTTGTCCAGCATGTACCCGGGTTCCCGGCGGCCGGCCTGCACGGTCTCCATGTAGTACTCGATGCTCACCACCGCATCGGCCAGACGGTCCAGGTGCTCCGGGTCCAGCGCCTGGCGGCCGGCCTGCAGCGCCCGGGTGACGAAGCGGCCCAGCCGCTCCACCACTTCGGCGGCCCGGCCCTTGTCCAGCATGACCAGACCGGCCTTCACGCCGCGGATGAGCTTCGGCACGTTGTCGATGGCCATGGGGTCGCCGCTGTCGCTGGTGACCTGGGTGATGGCCTCCTTCACCCGCGCCATGTTCACGATGCACTCGCGCAACACGGCCTCGGTGACCTGGCGGTACTCCACCTCCGCGGTATCCTCGGCCGCGCCGGGCTCGTCCACCTCTGCGCCGGCGGGACGGATCAGCCGCTTCAGCTTCGCGTCCAGGCTGTCCTCCACCTGCAGCAGCGTGGAGGCGATCTTCAGCAGCATCGTCTCGTCGGCCGCCACGGACTCCGCCACGATGTTGCGCAGGCGCTCGATCTCGGCCTGTATGTCGCCCCGCAGGTCGCCCAGGCCGAGGACGCCCAGCGTGTCGCTGATCTTCTTCAGCATGTCCACCTGCGGGGACAGATCGGCGACGTCGTCCATGCCGGTGCGCACGTAGATGTCCAGCACGTCCTTGACCTTGCCGAGGTCTTCCTTGATGGCCTCGCCGACCGTCTCCATCAGCCGGATGCTCGGCGCGGCCAGGCTCTCCCGCGCGTGCACCACCTGCTCGTCGCCGGGCAGCAGCTCGGACAGGTTGAAGGCACGGCGGATGGCGCTCACCCGTTCGCCGGCGGTGGCGGAACGGGCGATGTAGTACAGCAGGTTGTTCAGCAGATCGGTCGGCGGGTTCTGCTCGAAGGCGTCGGAGCCCTCGACCATGAGCCGCTTCAGCTGACGGTCCGCCTGGCCCAGCAGGCGCTTCAGGGAGACGCTGGTCTCGAGACCGCCGTCCGCCAGGGCCTCGAGCACACCGACCACCACCCACCACAGCTGATAGATCTCGTCGCGGTCGGCGGCCTGCTCCAGCGCCAGTGCGATCTGGCGCAGCTTCTTCAGATGCTGACCCGGATGCTGGCCCTGGATCCACCCGAGCAGGGCCAGCTGAAAGGCCGGGCGCGCCTTGCGGGCGAGCTCCACGATGTCTTCTTTCGGCGGCTCCGCCCGGTCCGCCACGCCGACCCGCTGGCCGGGGGTCAGATTGAGCAGCAGCAGCGTGCTCTCCGACATGAGGGGCTTGCCGCGGACCGCGCGCAGATCGTTCAGCAGCGGCAGCAGCACCAGTGCGATGTCCCGCCCGCCGCCGAGCAGACGGTCGAGATAACTCGGCAGCTGCACCATGGCCCGCGTGATCGCGTCCAGCCCGTCCTGCTGACCCTTGGCGCCCGGACGCAGGTCGGCCAGGTAACGGCAGACGGCCTCCATCTCCTCTGCCAGCAGCGCGCCGCCGTATACCTCCACCATCTTCAGGACGCCGGCCACCTCGTGCAGCCGCCGGCCGGCCCGCAGCAGCGATTCCCGGCTGCCGCGACCCTCGACGGCCTCCTCGAGGGCCACCCGCGCCTGCTTCAGGGTCTCGGTCAGCTCGTCGCTGACGACGTTCAGCGCCTGCGCCGTCTGTGCTGCCGCCTCACTCACCGCCGATTCCGCTCCCTGAGATCACGCCGACCCTCGATCCTCATCCTCATCCCTGGCCCGCCGCCCGCTCGGCCGGCCGGGGCCGTTCGTCGTCGGGCTCGTCCACGGGAGCGGCCTCGTCTTCCAGCCGCGGATAGGTGCCGGAAGCGAGTACGTCGTCCGCCTCCCCGGCCGGCGCCTCTTCCCGCAGGCCACCCTCGGGCAGGCGGAACCCGTCCACGGTCTGGCGCAGCTGGCTGGCCAGATCGGAGAGCTTCGCGATCGACGACGTCGTGGCGCTGGTCGCGCGCCCCGACTGGGCGCTGATGTCGCGCAGCACCTTGGTGCGCCGGGTGACGTCGGTGGCCGCCGTGGCCTGTTCACGGGCGGAACTCGAGATGTTCTGCACCAGCGATGCGATCTGATTGGAGACCTGCTCGATCTCGTCCAGCGCAGCGCCGGCATTCTCGGCCAGCAACGCCCCGCCCACCACGTCGGTGGTGCTGCGCTCCATGGAGACGACGGCCTCGTTGGTATCGCTCTGGATGGTGCGCACGAGCACCTCGATCTGCTTGGTGGCGTTGGTGGAACGCTCGGCGAGGCGCTGCACCTCGTCCGCCACCACGGCGAAGCCCCGTCCGGCCTCACCGGCCATCGACGCCTGGATGGAAGCGTTCAGCGCCAGGATATTGGTCTGCTCGGCGATATCGTTGATCAGCTCCACGATGTTGCCGATCTCCTGGGAGCTCTCGCCGAGGCGCTTGATGCGCTTGGAGGTCTCCTGGATGGTCTCGCGGATGGTGTTCATGCCGTCGATGGTGCGGCGCACGGCCTCGCCGCCCTTGTGGGCGACGTCCACCGAGTGCCTGGCCACGTCGGCCGAGCGCTCGGCGTTGCCCGAGACCTCCTCGATCGAGGCCGCCATTGCCGCAATGGATTCCGACGAGGCGCTGATCTCCTGGGATTGCTTCTGCGCGGCCCGGCTCATGTGGGTGGCCGTGCTCTCGGTCTGCTTGGCCGCGGAATCCACCATGATGGCGGTCTCGTTGATGGTGGTCACCAGGTCGCGCAGCGCCTCGATGGCGTAATTGATGGAGTCCGCGATCGCGCCCGTGATGTCCTCGGTGACCGTGGCCTCGACCGTGAGATCGCCGTCGGCGAGGCTGCCCAGCTCGTCCAGCAGCCGCAGGATGGCCTGCTGGTTACGCTCGTTCTGGTCGGCCTGCAGGATGGCCGAGCTGGCCAGCCGGGAGGCGCGGATGGAGGAGACCAGCAGCGCGATCCCCAGGATCACGGCGAGGGCGAGCAGCGCGAACAGCGCGAGCGGCTGCCAGCCACCGGAGCCGAACGCCTCCGGGCCCAGGGCGAGCCAGGCGACCACCCCCGCCGCCACCAGGGTCACCGGCAGCGCCACGGCCAGGAATACGAACGTCCGTGATCCAGTTGTTGTCTGTGCCATACCAGCTAAATCCGTCTCGCTAATCGTCTGCCAGTGGCCTGTCAGTCCGCGGCGGCCTGCAGGAACTGTGGGCTCTCCACCAGCAGGTGGAGCCCGAATACGGGCCAGGATTCCGGCCCCCGCCTGAACGACCCGGTCAGGTACTGCTCGCAACGCAGGATGGTCGGCGACCAGTCCTGCGAGAACTCGTTCGTCATGAAGCGGCGGAACCCCACCACCTCGTCCACGAGCAGGCCGGCGGGCATCTCGCGGTGATTGACGCTGATGAGCCGCGCCGTGCGGCCCGTGCCGGTGCGCCCGCCGCCCAGGAACATCTTCAGGTCGATCAGCGGCAGCAGGTGGCCGCGCACGTTCGCGAGACCCAGCACCCAGCGCTTCGCCCCCGGCACGCGGGTCACCGCCTCCGGCACCATCAGCACCTCGCGCACCTCGTCGCGGGCGGCGACGAAGTTCTCGCTGCCGATGCGAAAGCCCACGCCCACCCATTCCTCGGCGCTGCCGGTCGTCGCCGACTGCCCGGCCAGCGCCGCGCGGCTGCGGCGTTCGAGCTCCTTCAGCAGCTCGAACGGCTGGTCGCGGAGCGACTCGAGTGTCTGCGCTTCGGCCATGTCAGCCGGCCAGCACCGCGTTGATCTTCGCGACCAGTTCCTTTTCCGAGACCGGCTTCACCAGATAGTCCGCCGCGCCCTGGCGGATGCCCCAGATCTTGTCGGTCTCCTGGTCCTTTGTGGTCACCATGATGACCGGGATGGCGGCGGTCTCGGGGCTGCGGGTCATGCGGCGGGTGGCCTGGAAGCCGTTCATGCCGGGCATCACGACGTCCATCAGCACCACGTCGGGGCGCTCCGCCCGCGCCTTCTCCAGTCCCTCTTCGCCGTCGGTCGCCAGCAGCGTCTCGAAGCCGTTCTTCTCCAGCATCTTCTGGAACACGTGCAGCTCCGTCGGCGAATCATCAACGATCAGTACCGTCGGCATATCGGTTCTCCTGTCGCGGGCGGCGCATCAACCCTGCATCTGGCTCGCGATAGCCCCCAGCAATTCGTCCTTCGTGAACGGCTTTGTCAGATAGCGCTCCGAGCCCACGATACGCCCCCTGGCACGGTCGAACAGCCCGTCCTTGCTGGAGAGCATGATCACCGGCGTGTCCCGGAACGCCTTGTTGTGCTTGATCAGCGAACAGGTCTGGTACCCGTCCAGCCGCGGCATCATGATATCGACGAAGATGATGTCCGGCTGGTGATCCGCGATCTTCGACAGGGCGTCGAAACCGTCCACCGCCGTGAACACGTCGCAACCTTCCTTGCTGAGCAGCGTCTCCGCCGTCCGCCGGATGGTCTTGCTGTCGTCGATGACCAGTATCTTCAGGCCCTTGAGGTCGGCCGACCGCTCGCCCGTTTCTGGATTCGCCACCTGAGAAATCTCCCTGCACCCCGCATCGCGTTCTAACACGCCGGCCACCCACCAGGTGTGGAACAGCGCACATTCTGTCCCTGACGCAACCCGGGCACTTTTAACATATTGTTTTGACTGCTGCCACGCGGCAGCGCACGGAACGGCAAAGCCCCTGCTCCGGCGTCTCGAATCGTCTCCTGACGGGGCCCCGGCCCGGGCCCGGCGCGCCCCTCAGCGCTCGGACCGGTCTCCTCCGAAACGGAACCGGAACAGCTCCACCTTGCCCACGCGCTGCAGCGGATCGTCCATGCGGAACAGGTCCGGCTCCCGGGCGGCCTCTTCCGGGTCGTAGAGTGGCAGAAATTCGAAATCGACCTCGCCGACCTTCGCCTTCTCCAGTTCCTCGCGCTCGCGGCGGAGACGGTCGCCCATGTCGGGCAGCCGCCATTCGTCCTGGCGCCCGTAGACGATGATCTCCTCGATCACGTCCTCGTCGGCACGGGGAGCCGGCTCGAAGGGAGCCGCACCGGGTCCGGGCCCGGCGTCGGGCTCCCCGTCCGCGGGCGCCTGGGCAAACCCGGGCGCGGCCGCCAGTGCGAGGGCCGCCGCGAACGGCCAGAAACGGGGGTCAGTCCTCAAGCCGCTCTCTCCAGCGCAGGCTGCGGAACCAGTAGGATTCGGTGGAGGGCAGCCAGGTATCGGCCTGCCGCGCCGTGATCCAGGCGTTCAGGAAAAACACCAGGTCCGCATTGCCGCGCGCCACGGCGAAGGCCGAGCGGGTGGTGAGCAGCGGCTTCGCGAGCGGCGTGTCGATGCGCTCCGGGTTCTCCAGCGCCAGGAACTGGGGCCCGGGGTAGCTCTCCAGGTAGCCGTCGATGCGGCCGGCCAGCAGCGCTTCCGACGCCTTGTCGTCCTGATCGTAGACCTTGATCTTCGCCTCTCCGAACACCCGCCGGGCCAGGTCTTCGGCCACGGTGCCCTTCACCACGCCGATGCGGTAGCGGGGGTCGTTCAGGTCTTCCAGCCGGGCCACGTCCGCGGTCTTCGCCGTATTGGTCGCCAGCGTGACCCCGCTCTCGTGATACGCGTCGCTGAACCAGACCCGCAGCGCCCGCGCGGGGGTCACGGACATGCCCGCCGCGATCATGTCGATCTCGCCGGCCTCCAGCGCGTCGACCAGCTCTTTCCACGGGTAGACCTTCAGCTCGGGCTCCACCCCCATGTCGGCCGCCAGCTTGCGCGCGACGTCGGCCTCGAAGCCGATCAGCTGCCCCTCGCCGGCGCGGATGGCCCACGGCGTGAACAGCGAAGTGCCGACCCGCAAGACACCGGCCTCCCTTATCTCGTCCAGGCTGCGGGCGGCGGCAGGGCCGGCCGAGAGCAACAGGGCGAGGACGGCAACCAGCAATGCGGTGATTCGGAGCTTTGAGATCATGGAGTGAAAGCCTGTCGGAGGATTTGGTCCGATGTTAATGGCAGCCGGTGGCACCCGCAATCGGGGACACACGCAGCCCGATGCAGGCATGGCCGGGCATCGTCGCCGGGTCATGCAGGCGGTATAGTTCGCCCGCGAGACCTGCAGGAGCGGATATGAACGCCGGAAAGACCAAGCTGGGCGTCGTGATGGACCCCATCGCGGGCATCACCCCGAAGAAGGATTCCAGCCTCGCCATGCTGCTCGAGGCCCAGGCGCGGGGCTACGAACTCAGCTACATGGAGCAGGGCGGGCTGTGGCTGGACTGCGGCACCGCCTGGGGCGAGATGCGGCCGCTGGAAGTCGCCGACGACCCGGAGCGCTGGTACACGCTGGGCGAGGCGAGCCGCCGCCCGCTGGCCGAGCTGGACGTCATCCTCATGCGCAAGGACCCGCCCTTCGACATGGAATACGTCTACACCACCTACATCCTCGGTCGCGCCCGTGAGGCGGGCTGTCTGGTGGTGAACAGTCCGGACGCGCTGCGGGACATGAACGAGAAGGCCTACACGGCCTGGTTCCCGGACTTCGTGCCGCGCACCGTCATCACGCGCTCCATGGACACGATGCGCACATTCCTGAACGAGGTGGAACGCATGGTCGTCAAACCGCTGGACGGTATGGGCGGGCGCTCCATCTTCTCCGTGCGCAAAGGCGAGCCGAACACCAATGTCATCCTCGAGACACTGACCGGTCACGGCCACCGCTACGCGATGGCCCAGCAGTTCATCCCGGAGATCACCGAGGGCGACAAACGCGTGATCATCGTCGACGGCGAACCGGTGCCCTATGCCCTTGCCCGCATCCCCACCGAGGCCGACGGTCGCGGCAATCTGGTGATGGGTGCGAAAGGCGTGGGCCGCGAGCTGAGCGAGCGCGACCGGGAGATCGCGACGACGGTGGGCGCGGTGCTGAAACGTGAAGGCGTCCTGTTCGCGGGACTGGACGTGATCGGGGATTACCTCACCGAGATCAACGTCACCAGTCCCACGGGCATCCGCGAACTGGACCGGGAATTCGGCATCAACATCGCCGGGTTGCTGTTCGACGCCATCGAGACGCGCCTGCACGGAGCGCCCGCCACGGGGTGATCCCCGTCTCATTCCCCGGCCGACGGGAACGGTTAGAATGGCGCCTGATCGGACGGACGGGTCGCCGAAACCGATCGCACGGAGCGGGCCGACGGAGCGGGCAGAGGTAACCGGGGCAGGAGCCACGTGTCAGAAACCAGACCGAGTTTGACGAAGGACATGCTTCCTGCCGTGCCGGCGACGCCGGACCGGCTGCCGCCGATGCTCTTCCTGGCGGCGCTGTTTCATGCGGTGGTGATCCTGGGCATCACCTTCGAGGCCGTGCCTCTCGGCAGCAACGAGGCGACGACGCTGGAGGTGACTATCGTCGCGGACTCGAACCAGCACGTCGAGGCCAGCGACGATGCGGACTACCTGGCCCAGGCAAACCAGCGCGGCGGCGGCAACACCACCGCGCAGGTGCGCCCCGGCGCCCGGCCTCGCTCCGCGGAGGCCCGGCCGTTCCCGGAGCCCATTCCCGGCGATACGGCCGTGGAGTCGGCGCCGGGCGAAACCGATCCGCGCACCACCGTCGTCTCCCGCTCGCCCTCGGACCGGCGCGATTTCGCGCCCGAGGACACCAGCCCTGCGCCGAACACGGAGCAGACCACGGTGCAGGCGGCACCGCCGAGCGATCCCCGCAGCCTGCCCCTGCCGGTCGAGGAACAGGCGAATCTCCTGATCCACGACGACGACCCCCGCCATCTGGTCATCAGCGCGGACACGCGGGAATCGCGTATCGCCGGCTACCTGGACCGCTGGAAACGCAAGGTGGAGCGGGTCGGCACCCTGAACTTCCCGGAACAGGCACGCACCCGCGGCATGGAAGGCAGCCCGGTGCTGGAGGTGGCGATCGACGCCGACGGCGAGCTCACGGACATCGTCGTGCGGCGCTCTTCCGGGCACCGGCTGCTGGATCAGGCGGCGCTGAACATCCTGCGCCGGGCCGCGCCCTTCGACCCTTTCCCGGAGGAGCTGCGCAAGGACTACGACGAGCTGCGCTTCGCCTATCAGTGGCAGTTCAACCAGGACGGCGCCCGCCCGAGAATCGCCACCCGCCGGTAGGAGTGCCTTCAGGCCCGATCACCCCCCAGACCGGCTGCCGGCCCGCCCGGCCGTGCTTGTCGACGCCCGCCGGAATGTCGATACTGACCGCCATGAGCGAGCCCAATTACGTCAATCAGCTGCTGATCGCCATGCCCGGCATGCAGGACCCGAATTTCGAGACGACGGTGACGCTGATCTGCGAGCACACGGATGAAGGCGCCCTCGGCATCGTCATCAACCGGCCGCTGGATCTCAGGCTCGGTGACGTGCTCGACCAGCTCGAACTCACGGCAGAGGACGAGGAGGTGGGCGATACGCGGGTGCTCGCAGGCGGACCCGTGGGTCACGAGCGCGGCTTCGTGCTCCACGCCGGCGAGCAGGAATGGGAAGCGACGCTGGAGGTCTCCGACGACATCCGTGTGACCTTCTCCCGGGACATCCTCGCAGCCATCGCTGCGGGCATCGGGCCCAGCCGCTCTCTGGTGGCCCTCGGTTACGCGGGCTGGGACGCCGGCCAGCTGGAGTCCGAGATGATGGCCAATGCCTGGCTGAACGTAACGGCCACACCGGACATCGTCTTCGAGGTGCCGTTCGATCAGCGCTGGCAGGCGGCGGCCCGGCAGCTGGGCATCGACATCACCCGTCTGGCCGGCGATGCCGGACACGCCTGACAGCGCCGAAGCCGCAGAAACGATCCTGGCGTTCGACTTCGGGCTGCGGCGCATCGGCGTCGCCGTGGGCCAGGCGGTCACCCGCAGCGCGACGGCACTGACGACCCTGCCCGCGGTCGGCGGCGAGCCCGACGCGGTTGCGCTCGCCAGACTGATCGGCGACTGGCAACCGGACCGTCTGCTGCTGGGCATGCCGCTGGCGCCGGGGGAGACCTCGGTGCTCGAGCAGCCGCTGAAACGGTTCCGGCGTCGGCTCGAGGGTTTCGGCATTCCGGTGGAACTGGTGGACGAGCAGTTCTCCTCCGCCGAGGCCCAGTCGCGCCTGACCGGCGAGCGGCGCAGCGGTACTCGCCGCCGGCGCGTCAGCAAGGCGGATATCGACAGCCTGTCCGCCCGGATCATTGCCGAGCAATGGCTGGCCCGCCATTGAGCGGGCGGGCGCCGACCCGCGAAGTGGTAGAATCCGCGGCGGCATGAGCACAAAGACCCAAACCGCCGCCGCGCCGCGAGGCACCGGCGGCACTCACCCCGATCGCGCCCATCGGGGCACCCTCTTCGTCGAGGACGCCGAGGTGCTGGAGGTTCGGCACTACCCGGGCGAGCAGTTCATCATGCGTCTGCACTCGCCGAAGTGCGCCGCGCATGCTCTTCCCGGCAGCTTCGCCCACGTCACCTGCGACGAGTCGCTGCCGATGCGCCGCCCGCTCTCCATCATGCGCGCGGATGCCGCGGAGGGCTGGATCGAGTTCCTGTACAAGATCGTCGGCGACGGACTGCGCCTGCTGAGCCGCCGTCGGCCGGGCGACCGGGTCAGCGTGCTCGGCCCCATCGGCCGCCCGTTCCGTCCGGACCCGGGGCGCCCGCGCGCACTGCTCGTCGGCGGCGGCGTCGGCATACCGCCGATGGTCTTCCTCGCCGAGGCGCTGAAGGCGGACACGGCGCACGACTGGGAGCCGCTGGTGCTGATGGGTTCGGAGATACCGTTCCCCTTCGAACTGGCACGTGCCACCGCGGACGTACCCGGCATCGCGACGGACGTCTGCTCCGTCATGCCCCTGCTGGAAGACCGGGGCGTGCCTTCGCGGCTCGCGAGCGGCGCGGGCTTCGAGGGCTGCTACCGCGGCTTCGTGACCGAACTCGCCGGCGCGTGGCTGGACAGCCTTGGCGAGTCGGCCCTGGCCGGCGTGGAGATGTTCGCGTGCGGACCGACGCCGATGCTCGCCGCCGCGGCCCGCGTCGCCCGCCGCTACGCCATCCCCTGCCAGGTCTCGCTGGAGGAATACATGGCCTGCGCGGTCGGCGGCTGCGCCGGCTGCGCGGTGCGGGTGGAGACACCGGACGGGCCGGCGATGAAGCGCGTCTGCGTGGACGGCCCGGTCTTCGACGCCAACGCCGTCTTCCCCGCGTAACTGTGTAGGAGGGCCTTCAGGCCCGATCCGCCTTTCTTTTGGCGTTGGCCTGCCATCGGGTGGGTCAGGGTCGCGGGGACGCTCAGTCGGACGTCCTGTCCTCCTTCGCTTCGGCCAGACCTCCTTCCCGCCGTCGTGGCTCCAGTCGGCCCGGACGACCCCGCAACCCTGACCCACCCGCTGACGGGCCC
>CAYQZN010000068.1:0-11919 GCA_964421805.1 uncultured Woeseiaceae bacterium | reverse complement strand
GCGCCATCTGGGTGCTGGAAGACGAACGCGGCGACAGCCGGGGAAGGCTGCTGAGACTGACACCGCAGTAATGTCGGTCGCCCCCGGGGCAGCGCGGAACGGCCTCGATTCCGGTTCCGCGCGTATAGGCCCGGAAGCCGCGCCGCGGCCCGGCATCTAGCGTATTCCGACGATCGGCTGATCGACCCGGGATCAACGCTTTGAGCCAGTACGACTCCATCATCATCGGCGCCGGCCACAACGGCCTGGTCTGTGCCGCCTACCTGGCGCGCGGTGGCCAGCGGGTACTCGTACTCGAAGCGGAGCCCTCGCCCGGCGGCCTGGCGTCGAGCTACGAATTCCATCCGGGCTTCCACGTCTCGCCGGCGCACTCGCTGAGCCATTTCTCCGAGCGCGTCACCGGGGAACTTGGGCTGCGCGGGCACGGCTTCGAGCCCCTCTCCTCGCCGCTCCGGACAGTGGCGCTCGGCGAGGACGGGCGACACGTCACGATCGGCGACGGCCGGATAGCGGGTGCCGGCGAGAACGACGAGGAGGCCTACGGGGAATATCTCCGACGGCTGCAGCGCTATGCGAAGGCGCTCGCTCCGTTCTGGCACAAGACCATGCCCCGGATCGGCGCGGCCGGCCTGGCCAACGCGATGACCTTCGCCCACATCGGCCTGAACATCCGCAGGATGGGCAAACAGGACATGCAGGAGTTCCTGCGTATCGTCTCCCTGCCGACGCGGGACCTGATGGACGAACTCTTCGCCAGCGACGTGCTGAAAGCCGCCCTGAGCTGGGACGGCCTCGTCGGCGGCAAGATGGCACCCCGATCCCCGAACGGCGCCGTACTCGCCATGCTCTATCGCATGGCCGGTGAGTCGAACGGCGAGCACTCGCTCCCGGCGAGCGGGATGCAGGGTCTGGTCGCCGCGCTGGAGGCGGCGGCGAAACAGGCGGGTACCGAGATCCGCTACGGCGCCCGCGTGGAGCGGATACTGATCGACGGCAACGACGACGGCCTGACCGCCACCGGCGTCAGGCTGGCGGACGGGACCGAGCTCGGGGCCGCGCGTATCGTCTCGGCTGCCGACCCGCAGAGGACATTCCTCGATCTCGTGGGTGTCGACAACCTCGAGATCGGCTTCACGAACCGAATCCGACGACTCCGCTGCGAGGGCTACGTCGCGAAGCTGCACCTGGCGCTGAACGCGCTGCCGGAATTCCCAGGGCTGGACCGGCCGGACGGACGGATGATCATCGCGCCCACCATGGACGCCATCGAATTCGCTTTCGACGATGCGAAGTACGGTGACTGCCCCGCGCATCCCGTGATGGAGATCGTGATACCGAGCCTGCACGACCCCTCCGCCGCACCCGACGGTCGGCACGTGCTGTCCGCCCATGTCATGTACGTGCCTCACAAGCTGCGCGGCGGATGGAGCGAGGAGGCACGCGCACGCATACGGGAACGCTCGATCGACACGATCGCGCGTTACGCGCCCGACATCCGTGAGCATATCCTGCACGCGGACTTCCTGACGCCGGCAGACATCGAGGCGCGATTCAACGTCACCGGCGGCCACTGGCACCACACCGAGTTCGCGATGGACCAGCTGCTGATGATGCGCCCGACCTACGGCGCCGCCCAGTACGCGACCCCGGTCCCGGGGCTCTTTCTCTGCGGCGCGGGCTGCCATCCGGGCGGCGACCTGACCGGCGCACCGGGCCGCAATGCCGCCCGGGAGATACTGGGATGAAGGAGGCCCGGGCATGAAGCGCTACGACGCAGTGGTCATCGGCGCCGGGCACAACGGACTGGCGAACGCGGCCTACCTGGCCAAGGCCGGCCTCGAGGTGGTGGTCCTGGAGAAGAACGACTACATCGGCGGCGCCGCCGTCTCGCGGGAGTTGCACGAGGGCTGGACCTACTCCAACTGCTCCTACGTCTGCAGCATGATGCGCCAGGCGATCCACCGCGATCTCGACCTCGCACGCCATGGCCTGCTGCTCGTGCCCTACCTCGGCACCGTCAATTTCGGCGACGGCGACGAGCGGCTGTTCTCCTATCACGACGAGGAAGCCGCGCACCTGGAACTGAAGCGCCATTCACCCCACGACGCGGACGCGATGCACCGCTTCCAGACGGACCTGATGCGCTACTCGCAGCTGATCCGCAAGACGCTGATGCGCACGCCGCCGGACCCGACCTCGTTCCGGCCGCGGGACGTCATGGAGATCCTCTACCTCGCGAAGCAGTTCTGGTCGCTCGGCGAGAAGGAGCTCTACGAGTACGTGCGTTTCTTCACCATGAGTGCTGCCGATTTCCTCGAGGACTATTTCGAGAACGAACTGATCAAGGGCGCGATGGCGAGCCCGGGGATCATCGGCACGGCGCTCGGCGTCTACTCGCCCGGCTCCGCCTACATCCTGCTGCATCACGTGATGGGCGACGTGGACGGCAACATCGGCGCCTGGGGCCTCGCCCGCGGCGGCATGGGCGCCATCTCCCAGGCGATCGCCTCGGCGCTGCGCGAGCATGGCGGCGAGATCCGCACCGAGGCCGGTGTGCAGCAGATCCTGGTGGAGAACGGCAAGGCAGTCGGCGTCGCGCTCGAGAATGGCGACGAGATCCGGGCCGGCATCGTCGTGTCCAACCTGGATGCGAAACGCACATTCACCCAGATCATGGACCGCTCGGATCTGCCGGACGGCATCTACGAGAAGGCGAAGCACTTCAAGATCCGGGGTTCCTCCGGCAAGGTCAATATCGCGTTGTCCGGCATGCCGAAATTCACCGGCGTCCCGGACAACCCGTATCTGAACCGGGGCGGTCAGGCCTTCACCGGCACCCTCGAGACCATGGAACGGGCCTACGACTGCTGGAAACGGGGCCGCTGGTCCGACGACCCGTTCATCGAGTCCGTCATACCCTCCGCCTGGGATCCGACGGTGGCGCCGCCCGGCCAGCACTGGATGTCGAACTTCATCCAGTACTGCCCGCCGAAACTGGCGGACGGCCCCTGGACGCCGGAGCAGCGCGACGCGTTCGGGCAGACGGTCATCGACAAGATCGAGCGCTACAGTCCCGGCTTCAGGGACCTGATCGTGCACATGGAGGTACGCACACCGCACGAGATCGAGAACGAGATCGGCCTCACCGAGGGCAATATCTTCCAGGGCGAGCTGACCATCGATCAGCTCTTCTTCAACCGCCCCTTCCCGGGCTACGGCCAGTACCGGATGCCGGTGAAGAATCTCTATATGAGCGGCTCCTCCACCCATCCGGGCGGCGGTGTATCGGCGGCCTGCGGGGCGAACTCCGCACGCGAGATCCTGCGCGATCTCAGGCGCCCGAACACCGTGCCGGTCGACGACTTCAGCGACGAGTGACCATGAGTACCCCGACGAGCGAGAGTAGCGACAGATACGCCGGCGAACGCCTGAAGCTCTCCCCCTTCTACCCGAGGCAGGAGGAGCTGAACATCCGTGAGGCCTGGTCGGCATGGAACGGATACAAGTTCGCCGAGTACTACTACGACACCGAGTACGAGTATTTCTGCGTGCGCAATCTCTGCGGCACCTACGACATCTGCCCGATGCAGAAGTACGAGATCCGCGGCGCCGACGCGGCCGCCATGCTGAACCGGATGGTCACCCGGGACATCGGCAGGATCCGCCTCGACCGCGTCGCCTATTCCGTGTGGTGCACGGACGAGGGCCGCATGATCGACGACGGTACGATATTCCGGTTGGCCGAGGACCGCTTCATGCTGACCTGCGGCGCCCCCTGCACGGCCTGGCTGGCGAGGAGCGCATTCGGCTACGACGACGTCACGGTCACGGACATCACCGACGACCTCGCGGCGCTATCGCTGCAGGGTCCCACCTCCTGCGCCGTGCTGAAGAAGATGGGGCTCGAGGGAATCGAGCAGGCGAAGCCCTTCGACATCCGGCACTTCCCCTATCGCGGCGAGTCGCTGATGGTCTCGCGCACGGGCTTCACCGGCGATCTCGGCTACGAACTCTGGATACCCCGGCACCTCGGCCTGCAGATGTGGGACGACCTGTATGCCGCCGGCGCCGACTACGGGATACAGCCCTACGGCGAGGCCGCGACCAACATGGCCCGCCTCGAGGCGGGCTTCATCATGCCGGCGATGGAGTTCAACGAGGCGTTGCGCACGGTGCATTTCGAGCACGACCAGACCCCGTTCGAGCTCAATCTCGGCTGGCTGGTCGACTTCCGCAAACCCCATTTCAACGGCCGCAGCGCGCTGCTGGAGGAGAAGCGCCGGGGGCCGAAGTACACGCTGACGAAGCTCGACGTCGAAGGGAATCGGCCGGCGGATGGGTCGTACATCTACGCGAACCGGCGTTGCACGCGGGAGGTCGGCTACGTCACATCCGCGATGTGGTCGCCGGCGGTCAAGGCGAATATCGCGCTGGCGATGATCCGGACCGAGTACCTGGACGGACCCCTGTGGGCGGAGATCTACTACGAGAAGGAACTGCGCCAGTACAGCCGCGTGGCGCGCTGTATGCGCCGCGACAAGCCCTTCTGGACGCCGGCCCGGGCCCGGGCCACGCCGCCGCCGGACTACTGACCCACACGGCTGTGGTAGCTTCTGTATTCCTGCGGCAGGGGGATGAAGATGCGTGCCACCGAGTTCGTGAGCAGTTATTTCGACGCCTGGAACCACCGCGACCCGGTCGCCGTGGCCGACCACCTGGCCTGCGATGGTCTGTACTGGGACGTGCCGGAGAACCGGCGCAGCTCCCACGACGAGCTGGTCGTGGCACTGCGGGAGTTCTTCTCCGCCTATCCGCACCGCTACGAGCTGATCGGCGAGATCGTCGAGGGGCCGGAGACCGTCGCCTTCCAGTACCGCATGTGCCCCCTCGGCCGCCGCGGCGCGGCGCAGCCGATACAGGGCGCGGAATTCATCACCCTGCACGGCGATGCCGCCGTGACGATCCACGACTATTACGAGCTGCCGACCGCAGCGCGAACGCCCGGCGCAACGCAGCCGGAGCCGGGTGCACCCGGTGGGCCCAAGTACGCCAAGTCCGGTCTGACGGCAGCACAGCTCTCCGAGTACCGACAACGGCTCGAGACGGTCATGGTCTCCCGGCAGGCCTGGCTCCGGCCCGACCTGACGTTGCCGCAGTTGGCCGGGCTCGTCGATTGCTCCGTGAATCACCTGTCCCAGGTGATCAACGCCGGTTTCGGCATGAGTTTCTTCGACTACGTGAACCGCTACCGGGTGAAGCATGCACAGCGGATGCTCGCGGAAACGAGCGGCGACGAGGGCGCGATACTGAATATCGCTTTCGCGGCCGGCTTCAATTCGAACTCCGCTTTCTACGCTGCGTTCCGGAAGTTCGTCGGCCAGACCCCGGCTCGCTACCGTCGCTCGCGGACGGACCACTGACCCGCCGCCACCCGATCGCATGAATACCCGCCCGCACCGCAGCCGCACGAAGGCACGGAGAACGCCATGACCGGGCTGCAGGACCACACCGGCTCCTATTACGCGGCGACCGTCAACGACGTCACCGACTTCGCGCCGCTGCGAGGCGCGCAGAGCGCGGACGTGTGCGTCGTCGGCGCCGGGTTCACCGGCATCTCGACGGCACTGCACCTGGCGGAACGCGGCTATGACGTCCACGTGGTCGAGGCCAACCGGGTCGGCTGGGGCGCCTCCGGGCGCAACGGCGGCCAGATGATCGGCGGCATCTCCGGAGAGGACGCGATCGCCCGGCACTGGGGCCGGGATACGGAGGAGCTGTTCGGCGAGCTACGCTGGGCCGGGCACGAGATCATCCGCGACCGGGTCGAGCGCTACGGCATCCAGTGCGACCTGAAGTCCGGCTATGTCGACGTCGCGATCCGGGAACGTCACCTGCGCGCACTCGAAGCGGACTACGAGCGCCTCGAGAAAGCGAACTTCCCGCACGAGTTCAGGCTCCTCTCGCGCGCGGAGACCGCGCAGACCGTCGGCACCGAGGCCTATATCGGCGCGCTGCTGAACATGGCCAACGGCCATCTGCATCCGCTGAATCTGTGCATCGGCGAGGCCCGTGCCGCCGTGTCCCGGGGCGCGACCATCTATGAGAACTCGCCCGTGCTGCGGATCGAAGAGGGCGGCAGGCCGAGGGTGGTCACCGCGGAGGGCTCGGTGACGGCCGATGCCGTCGTCATCGCCGGCAATGCCTACCACGACACGGCACCGGAACTGAGGGGCACGCTGTTCCCCGTCAGGAGCTACATCATCGCCACGGAACCGCTGCCCGCGCCGGTGGTCGCGAAGATCAATCCCCACGATCTCGCCGTGTGCGACCCCAACTACCTGGTCGAGTACTACCGCCTGAGCGCGGACAAGCGCCTCTTGTTCGGCGGCCGCAGCGGCTACTCCGGCGAAGATCCGGAGCGTATTAAACGCAGCCACCGGGCGAAGATGGCGAGGATCTACCCGGAACTCGCCGACGTGCGCATCGACTACGCCTGGGGAGGCACCATCGGGGTGCCGCTGAATCGCGTGCCCCAGCTGGGCCGGGTCTCACCCGACGTCTATTACTGTCAGGGTTATTCGGGTCACGGCGTGAACGTGACGCACCTGGCCGGCCAGATCATGGCGGACGCCGTCGCCGGCGTCATGGAGCGGTTCGATCTGTTCGCCGCGGTAAAGCCATTGCGCGTGCCCGGCGGCTATCTCCTGCGCAAGCCGCTGGTCGCGCTGGGGGTGCTCTACCATCAGGTGAAGGACCGCCTGTGAGGGAAGGCCTCGCGACGGCGGACCTCCACAAGATCCAGCAGACCGTCAAGTGGATCGTCTACGCGCTGCTCATCGCGAACTTCGGCGTCTACATCTACGAGGACGTGGACCGGGCCCTGCATACCCTGACCGGAGCGTCTACGCTGCTGGACTGGAGCGGGGAATTCGCGACCACCCTGGATACCACCGCCTGGCTGATCCTGCTGGCCATGTTCGAGATCGAGACCTACACGCTCGAGGACCGGCAGTGGCGAGAGTGGACGGCGAAGACCGTGCACGGGATCCGGATTCTGTGTTATCTGATAATCGCGCACACCGTATTCGCCTACGCCGTTACGGCCGTCGACTACTCATCGACCAGGCCGGTCGCCGACGCCGCCTCCCTCTGCGATCTCGCCGATGACGACGTGACCTTCGTCTACAACCTCGAGTACACGCCCGTCACCGAAGACAACTGTGCGATGCTGTCCAACGCCGCGGAGTTCTACTATCTCGGCGACAACCCGCTGGTCAGCACGGAAGCCGGCCTGGAGCTCGAGAGGCGCCTGGCCTGGGGCGACGTGATAGAGGCGATCACCTGGCTGGTCATCATATTCGCCATCGAATTCGTCGTCCGGCAACAGGGCCGCGGAGTCATCGGCGGCGTGCTCATGACCAGTGCAAAGACCCTGAAGCTGGTCGGCTACGCCATCCTGTTCGTGCTCGCGGGCTGGTGGGCGTATCTCGGCCACTGGATCTATACCTGGGATACGTTCGTCTGGATCGCCGGGTTCGCCGCCATCGAGATGAATGTTCACGAGTGGCGTGACGAATTGCTCGATGAACGGGGGCAAGAGGCCTAGGGAGCCGCGCCGCGCCGACCGAGCCAGCGCCGGCTGACGCGGCTGGCGGTGATCACGCCGATCACCGTCGGCAGCACCCACGGGATCACCTGCCACTGCCCCGGCAGCAGCTCGCCCAGGAAACTCCTGCCGCCGAAAGCGAAGAACGCCGTATAGGCACCGATGCCGCTGCCGATCATCCCGTTCAGGTGCACGACCACCAGTTCGCGGTGGCTCATCCCGGGCTTCCGTGTCTCCCGGAACATGCCGATGGCAGCGAGCAGGCCGACACCGCCGAAGATGATCAGCAACAGATGCCGGAAATAGAGGCCCAACCCGATGGAGATCACGCCCAGCACGGCGAGCGCAACGAGCATCCCGCGGTGCTGTGGCTGCGACAGCGTACCCGGCCGGGTCCGCTCGCGCAGGGCGGCCATCCCGTGCCGGACGCTGGCGAATACGAGTACCGAGAGCATCAGCAGGAACAGGCTGCCGGCCCGGTTGCCGGCGGCAACGTGGGCGGCATCCGCACCGGCAGGAAGACCATCAGGGTAGCGGATGCCCAGCGGGTCGGCGATTACCATCAGCGAGACGACGAACGCGCTGACCGTCACGGCATACATGCAGATGGCGTAGACGCGTCCGGCCCCGATGTGGAGCGGGCTCCCCTTGCGGGCGAATGCGGGCACCCAGAACAGAAGCAGCGCGATGCTGGCGATGGCGACGTGGGCGTCGACGAACAGGCCGTGCAGTGTACTCATGGGACTCTCCTCCTTGCTGGCCTGCAACGGTAGCCACCGCAGCCTCGCGCGCTAAGTGCCATCGGTCAGGAATATGCACCGTGACTTTCGGCCTATGGCGGATGCCGCCCGGCCGCGCCACAATCGGGCCATGAGCGACGATCGGGGAGATACGCTGCCGGCAGTAGCCGCCTGGATCACGTGGGGGGCGGTCACGGGATTCGCGCTGTTCGTCATCGCGGGCAGGGCCGGCGAGCCGTCGCTCCTGTTCTGGGCCGCTGCCATCCTGGCGCTCCTCAATCTCGGCGGCACTTTGCTTGCGGGACACGATTCCGCACCGCGGATGCTGCGGCTCGCCGCCCTGTGGACGCAGGCCGCCAGCGCACTCGCCATCGGCGCGCTCACGAACGTCAGCTTCGTACCGATCTACACGATCATCTGGATCGTAATGGCCACGGACTTCTACTCTCCGCGCACGCTGTGGTGGCTGCTGGCCGGTCTCATGCTCGCGTGGTTCGCGGTCTATGTTCCGGCAGACGGCTACGTGAATGCGGCCATCCAGACGACGTTGTTCGCCACTTTCCACCTCTTCGCCCTCCTGACCGCACGCAGCGCGGTCGAGGCCGATGCCGCCCGCCGGGAAGTGGAATCGCTGAACCGGGAACTGATGGCCACGCAGCGCCTGCTCGCGCAGGCTTCCCGCCAGGGAGAACGCACCCGCATTGCCCGCGAATTGCACGACCTGCTGGGGCATCACCTCACCGCGCTGTCGATCAACCTGCAGATCGCCGAGCGCACCTCCGATGGCGAGACCCGGGAGAAGATCGGCGAGTGCCGGGCCCTGGCACGGCTGCTGCTGAGCGACATCCGGGAAGCCGTCAGCACACTGCGGGACGACCAGGGCCTCGACCTCGAAGCCGCGATCCGGCTGATCGTGGGCAGCACACCGCGCCTCGACATGCGCGTCGATATCGAGGACGCCCTGGAGATCGACGACGTCGGCATCGCGCAAACCCTGCTTCGCTGCGTGCAGGAGGCGGTGACCAATACGCTGCGCCACGCCGACGCCAGCGAGTGCCGCATCCGGATCTGGCAGGCGGATCGCGCCATCCACCTCGAGGTGAGCGACGACGGCCGCGTGCAGGGTGAAGTCACCGAGGGCAACGGGCTGGCCGGCATGCGCGAGCGGCTGCAGGCACTGCGGGGCACTTTGCAGCTGGACCGCGCAGGACAGGCGCTGCGGCTGCACGCCACCGTACCGCTGCCCGGCTGAGCACCGTGGCCATCCGCCTCCTGCTCATCGACGATCAGACCCTGGTGCGCCAGGGCATCCGCGGCCTGCTCGAATTATCCGACCGCGTCGCGGTGGTGGCCGAAGGCAGCGACGGCGACCAGGCGGTAGAACTCGCGCTCGTCCACGGACCGGACGTCATCCTCATGGACATGCGCATGCCGCGCATGGACGGCGCGGAGGCGACTCGAGCGCTCGCCGATGCCGGCCTGACTATGCCCGTCATCATCCTCACGACCTTCGACGACCACAACCAGGTGCTGGCCGGCATCCAGGCCGGGGCCAAGGGTTACCTGCTGAAGGACGTCTCGCTCGAGAGCCTGATCGAAGCCATCGAGTCCGTCGCCGCCGGCAAGACCATGATCCAGCCCGGCATCACCGAGTCGCTGCTGCGCGGACTCACCGGGCGCGCAGATGCCAATGCGGCGGCGGCACCCGAACGTCTGACGCCCCGCGAGACGGAGATCCTCCGTCTCATGGCGGGTGGCTACAGCAACCGGGAAATCGCCACCGCCCTCAACAGATCCGAAGGCACTATCAAGAACCAGGTATCCAGTATCCTCGGCAAACTGGGTGTGCGGGACCGTACCCGCGCGGTCCTGAAGGCGATCGAGATGGGATTGCTTACCAGTGATAGCCCGGGCCCGGGAGCGACATGAAGATCCCGAGGTCTCCCCACCCGTGGAACCTCACGCCGAAGCAGGCGGTGGCCGTGCAGCGACGGCTTCGGCACCGCATCCAGCTGCGGCCTGCACCGCTGCCCGGTCGCATCGCCGGGCTGGACTGCGCATTCCTGGATGATTCCGTCATCGCGGTCGGCGTCGTCTGGGACTCGGCCGGAAAGACGGTGGTGGAGACCCGGGCCGCGCGGGCGCCGCTGCGCTTCCCCTACGTGCCGGGTCTGCTCTCCTTCCGCGAGGTACCGGTTCTTCTGCACGTACTGCGCCGGCTGCAGACGCCGGTGGGCGGCATCCTCTGTGACGGCCAGGGCATCGCGCACCCGCGCCGGATGGGCCTCGCCACGCATTTGGGGCTCATCGTCGGCCTGCCCACCGTCGGCTGCGCCAAATCGCGGCTGTGCGGCACCCATCGGGAGCCCGGGCAGCGGCGCGGCTCGGTCGCGCCGTTGATGGACGAGGACGAGCGCATCGGCTCGGTGCTGCGCACCCGTGACGGTGTGAAGCCGCTGTACGTCAGCCCCGGGCATCTGACCGACCTCGAATCGAGTGTCGAGTGGGTGCTGTCCTGCGGCGCCGGCTACCGACTGCCGGAACCGACGCGACTGGCGGACCGGCTGGTGGCGCGATACAAACGGGAAGGCAGTTACCGCGGCGGACTCAAAGCCGCCGACTGAGACAAGACCGGGTGCTTCAGACCGGCTCGTAGAGCACGCTGATGACGTGCAGCCCCCGGCTGGTCCTGCCGGTCAGAAGGAAATAGTAACCCTCCAGCGTGAAGTTGGACGGCGGATTCGGCATCGCGAAACCCGACATTTCCACGCCCTCGAACAGGTCGAGGGCATCGGTACAGCCCGAAAAAGACCAATCGATGGCGATCAGTGCGTAGGCCTCGTCGATGATCGTAGCCTGACCGTTGACCGTACAACGGGCGCCGTTGTCGTACATGCCGAACAACGTGCCGTCGCCCACCACGTTCAGCATGTTCGTGTCCGGACTGAGAGAGAGCGTGTAGTTGCCGGCGATCGCGTCCAGCGACGAGCCTGCTTCGTAGCGGAGAGCGTCGTAGGTCAGCTCTAGCGACTCGTCGTACACGACCCCGTTATCATCGGAACAGCTGATGGCCGCAGAGAGCAATCGGCGCTCGTCCACCGTGCCCGATATGGCACATCCCAGATCCTGCTGCTGCGTCGCGCCCGGGGGCACCGGTCCGCGAAGCTCGAAGGAACCGGCCAGTGCATCACCGGAAGAGACACCCACCAGGCCCGTGCCGAAAGACGTCCTGATCTCGCCCGGGAGGGTCAGCTGCGCCTTGAGGTCTCCGGTCTCCGCAATATAGACGACCACCGGCTCGGAGGCGGAATCGCTCCCGAACCAGATCCCTCCTGGCGACTCTGCCGGCTGCGCGCTCCCGCCGCCACCGCCGCCACACGCGGAAAGGAAAAGCAGTGGCAACAGCAGACCGTGGGCATCACGCATGGCAGTTGCATGCTGCCACAATCCTCGCAACCGAAAAAGAAAAAGGCGGCGGCACATGATGCGCCGCCGCCCTTGTTTACTCCCGTCGTCGTCCGCGTGTCAGCGGCTGGCCACCATGCCGGCAGACGGGACTTCCTCGATGTCGAA
>CAYQZN010000067.1:0-11940 GCA_964421805.1 uncultured Woeseiaceae bacterium | reverse complement strand
GGTTTCTATTGGGGTAGTGCGTCCAGCATCTGCTGCGCCGATTCCTTGATGGTCATATTGCCGCCCGTCTCTGTCGCCTTCGTCAACGCGGCGCGCGCCTCTTCCACGTTGCCGAGCTGGCTGGAGACGAACCCCAGCGTGAGCCAGATGCGCTGATGCTCCGGATTCGCTTCGGCGCCCTCGCGCAGGTGGCGGAGGGATTCCTCGTGACGGCCGAGGTAGTGCAGGGTGAGGCCGAGGTTGTTGCGGGCCTCAGCGTTGTCCGGCTCCAATTCCATCAGTCGTTCGTACAGTTCCGCCGCACGTGCGTACTGCTGCTCACGGAACAGCATGTCGGCCTGTCGTCCCATTTCCGCGGGGTTGTCCGTCGGCATCGTCATCGCCGAGCTCAGCGCGATGTCGTTCGCGGAGATGCCGCCCGGCTGCGGCGCCGGGCGCTGGCGGACGGTGGCCGGATTCGTCGCCGCACCCTCGGCGGCGGCCGCCGTCGCGTCGTCCGCATAGTAGGCGCGAGTCGCGCCGAAGACCGCCAGGCCGAAAGCGACCTGGAAGACCGCCATGCCTGCCCAGAATTTGCCGTTGGTTTCCATGTGCATTCCCGTCCATCGAGCCAGGGGCGAGGATATCCGTACGGCGGCGGCACGCAAAGCCCCGGAAAACCACATGCCGTGGTAGGGTTGGGTCGGCGTCAATCAAGGAGACATCGATGAGGATACCGAGCCTGCTGCTGGCATGGCTGCTTCCCGTCGCTGCGGTTGCGGAACCGGAGCCCTGGATGCGCAGCGAGACTCCCGGCGAGCTTTCCATTGCGGCGGGCGCTGAATCCGACTGCCCGGTGACCCCGGAAGACGTAAAGGTCCACATGGAGAGCGTGCTGAAGCAGGCGGGAATCGAAGCGGTGCCGTTCAGCGGCAAGCCGTCCGCGCTGTTCCTGGCGGGCACCGTCGAATGCGAGAAACACGGCGACGGGGTCTGGGTATTCAGGGCGGCGGTCGAGTTCGATTCGCCGGATCGCGAACTCAGCGACTGGATCGGCGGCAAGGCGTATATCCAGCTCGGCATCGGCGGGCGCGGCGCCATCATCAGGGCGCTGATGGCGGACATGGAAGAGGCCATCGAGGACTACAAGGCGAGTAACCGGCATTACGACTTCTGAGCCGTTGGGCGGCCGGTTCGACACAGGCATGGGTGGGAGCAATCAGATGGATCCATCGACCTGGCTCGTCGCAGCGTGTTGCGTGCTCGCGCTGCTGACTTTCGTCGTGGGCTTTCGGATGCTGCACGTGCGTATCGGGGAGATGCGCCGGCGCGGCATCGAGCCGCAGGACGTCGCGTTGTCGGGCCAGCGTGCCGAGAGACTCCAGGATGCCCGAGCCTCCGACAACTACAATCACCTGTTCGAACTGCCGGTGTTGTTCTACGCACTGGCCGGTCTCGCCCTCGCTACCGGACACGTCCCCGGCTGGCTGGCCTACGGCGCGTGGCTGTTCGTGGCGTTGCGGGTCGTGCACAGCCTGATCCAGTGCACCTACAACCGGGTTATCCATCGGTTCGCCGTCTTCGTGGCCGGCTACCTGCTGCTGCTCGTCATGTGGCTGGCGTTCGGCGGTTCGTATCTGACGGCGTGAGCGTGTCGCGGCCCGGTGGCCGATCTGTTGTGTCAAACTGCTGCGTGATCTTCGCCGGCCCGGCCGGCAGCCGGAGGGAATGCAATGCGTAGGGATGTCCGCCTGGTTCCGATAATCATCTTCTGTAGCCTCGCTGCAGGCTGTACGGCGTTCTGGCAGGCCGGGTCGTCGTCCGGCAGCCGGGAAGGCGTCTCCAGCAGCCTGGTCGACTACCTTTATCCGAAGGGAGAAGTGCCGCCGGAGCAAACCGAAGGCATTCCGAGGCTGGACCTTCCGCTGCGCGCTGGGATCGCATTCGTACCATCGGGCTACCCGGGCCGTATCGGTATCCCCGAAGCCACGAAGGCGGAGTTGCTGGCCGAGGTCCGGGACGCCTTCGCCGACCGGGAATACATAGCGCATATCGAGGTGATCCCGGAGACTTATCTGCGTTCGAGCAAGGGATTCGAAGGCATGCAGCAGGTGGCACGGCTGTACGGGCTCGACGTCATCGCGCTGGTATCCTACGACCAGGTATCGGTGTCGGATGACACCGACGCCTCGGTCCTGTACTGGACGATCGTCGGTGCCTATGTCGTCAAGGGCACGAAGAATGCCGTCAGTACGTTCGTCGATACGGCCGTGTTCGATGTGCCTACCCGACGCCTGCTGTTTCGCGCCCCGGGCACGGACCAGCGCGATGCGCGCAGCACGGCGGTGGGCTCGAACGAGACGCTGCGTCGGGAACGAACCGGCAGTTTTGCTGCCGCCATGGACGAGATGACGGTGAATCTGGAGACCGAGCTGGAACGGTTCGAGGACCGCCTGAAGAGTGAGCCGACGCTCGCCGAAGTGAACTGGGAAGAGGGTAAGGGAGGCTCCGGCAGTTTCGGCCTGCTGGCGTTGCTGTTTTTCGCGCTCGCCGGGTCGCAATTGCGGCTCTCGAGGCGAAGGCCATGAACATCGGACGCCGTCAGCTGCTGAAACTCCTTGCTGCGCTCGGCGTCTCCACGACGATGACGGCGGGGCGGGCGGCCGCGGCTCCAGGCAAGCGCGCGAAGTTCGACGTCGTGGTGGTCGGTGCCGGCGTATTCGGCATCTGGAGCGCCTGGCAGCTGCATAGGGCCGGCCGGCGCGTCGCCGTCATCGATGCCGTCGCGCCGGCTCACAGCCGGGCGTCCTCGGGCGGCGAGAGCCGGGTCATACGGGCCGGCTATGGCGACAAGGAGATTTACTCGGAATGGGCCTGGCGCTCACTCGGCGACTGGCAGGCGTTGTCGGCGCGTACCGGTCTGCCCGTCTTCCACCCGATGGGCGTGCTGTGGCTGCACGAGGAGGGCGACTCGCTCGTGCGTGCGAGCGCCGACGTCCTGTCGCGCCTCGGCATCCCCCATGAATTCCTCTCGACCGGCGATCTGCGCAGCCGCTATCCGGTGCTCAGGGCAGACGATGGTGAAGCCGGCTTCCTCGAGCCCCGGGCCGGAGCGCTGATGGCCCGGCGGGCCGTGCAAGTCATGGCGGCGGAGCTGGCCGCAGATGGCGTCGCTTTCTTCGGTGCCACGGTGCGTCCGGTGCGCGCGGATCGGGCGGACGGTGGTTCTCTGCCCGCCGTCACGACCAGCGCCGGCGAGACCATTGCCGCGGAGCAGTTCGTCTTCGCGTGCGGACCATGGCTCGACCAGGTCTGCCCGGAGGCGATGGCCGGGCGGCTTTTCGTCAGCCGGCAGGAGGTGTTCTATTTCGCCGTCCCGGCCGGCGCCACGGGGGCATTGCCGGTATGGGCGGACCTGCCCTTCTACGGCTTCCCCGACCTCGAGGGCCGCGGCTTCAAGGTGGCCGACGACACGCACGGTGCGCCCATGGATCCCGACAGCGGCGACCGGCGTGCCAGCGAGGAGGGCGAGCGCAGGGCGCGGGCGTTTCTGGCCCGGCGCTTCCCGGCTCTCGCGGAGGCCCCGCTCAGCGAGAGCCGAGTGTGTCAGTACGAGAACAGCTCGGACGGCCACCTGGTGATCGATCGGCATCCGGGTCTCGACAATGTCTGGGTCGTCGGCGGCGGCTCCGGTCACGGCTTCAAGCACGGACCCGCGGTGGGCGCGCACGTGGCGGAACTGGTGGCGGGTACGGCGAGTCCGCGTGCGCCGTTCCTGCTCGGTGCAAAGGGGAGTCGCCAGCAGCGTGCGGTGCAGTGACGAGGGTTGCGACTCGTTCCTGCGCGAATGGGTAAGGACTTTCGTGCGATGGCACCTCGTTTCCGAAGACTTCGAGAATTGTCCGCTGCGACCAGCGCCAACTCAGGTCTAATCAGCTGGTAGACGGGTAGCGCCGTCAGCAGTGCTCGCGCGCTCCGATAGTCCTGGTCGCGCCACTTGCCTTGAGCGCTTCTTCCATCAATTCATCGTCTATTACAATATTTGTCCGCATGGAGATATCTCGCTGATCCGCTATACACATAATATTGAGTCGGAAATGATCGACGAATGTTGTCAAGCCATGCGTGAGGCAATCGCGCGAAGCCATCTGCAGCGATGCTCGTTCGGATAGTGCCCAATGCCGGAAAATGACCTGACCACCGTCCTGGCGGCGATCCGCGACAAGCGCGGCTATCTGCTGGCCCACCACGGGCTGATGGCGCTTGCGGGCAACGGCCTGCTGGAGGCCTACGACGCGCTCTACACGCGTCTGACGCTCACGCCCGGCTATCTCAGCCGGCACGAGCACGAGCTCGTGTGGACGGCGGTGCTGATGAGCCTGGACGAGCCGCTCGGCACCCACCACATCCCGCGTTATCTGGAGGCGGGCGGCAGCCGTGAGGAGTTCGCCGATATCCTCGCGATCAGCGCGCTGGCGAAGGGCGTCTCCTGTTATCAGTTTGTCGAGGGAAACTGGCTCGCCCATCTGCCGGACGTGTCGCCTCAGGCGGCGTACCGCAAGGCGTTCGAGCGCGCGGCCGGCGACATCCCGCTGCCTCGCGCGCATCTGGCTGCCACTGCCGTGCATACGTGTCTCGGTAACTTCGAGGCGCTGGCGTGGCAGATCCGTTCCGCGTATGCCGCGGGCACCCCGGAGCAGGGACTGGCCGAGGCACTCTCGATCGCCATGTTCCCTGGTGGCGTGCCCTATTTCGCGAGGGCCAGCGAAGTGTGGCGGCGATTGATTGCCGGCGGCGATGTGGAGGCATCCGCGGCATTCCGCGCGTGGGCGGACCTCGCCGGGCAGGGCGGATACGACGAGGCGTCGGGGTTGACCGGGTAGCGGCACTCTTGTGCAGCCATGCTGCACCGGCTTTGTATACTGACGTCAATGAAGACCCTGGGAGAGATCACTCTACGAGACTGGCATACACTGCCGCCCGATGTCGTGCTCGAGGTGCTGGGCACCAGCGCTGAGGGTCTCTCCACGACCGACGCCGCCGCGAGACTCGCTAGATTCGGACCGAACCGGCTGCCGCGCACCGCGAAACGCGGCCCATTGCTCCGGTTACTCGTCCAGTTTCACAACCTATTAATCTACGTACTGCTCGGGGCAGCAGGACTTGCAGTGCTGCTCGGTCATCCGATCGACGCAGGGGTGATTCTCACCGTCGTCCTGCTCAACGCTGTGATCGGGTTTGTCCAGGAAGGTCGTGCCGAGAGCGCGCTCGAAGCGATGCAGAGCATGATCGATCCGAAGGCATCCGTGCTTCGGGACGGGCGCAGGACGACAGTGCCGGCCGATTCGATCGTCCCCGGAGATATCGTGCTGATCGAAGCCGGCGATCGGGTACCGGCCGACCTTCGGCTGCTCCGTTGCCGGAACCTGCGCATGGAGGAGGCGATCCTGACTGGCGAATCGATCGCGGTCGAGAAGGACGCGGCTTCAGTCGCAGCCGATGCCGCGCTCGGGGATCGCGCGTCGATGGCTTACTCCGGGACGTTGGTGGCGGCGGGCCAGGGCAGCGGCGTGGTGACGGGTACCGGTGCAGAGACCGAGCTCGGCCGAATCAGCGCCCTGATCGGCGCGGTCGAAAGCCTGAAGACCCCACTCATCCGGCAGATGGATCGTTTCGCGGCACAGCTGACGGTCGTGATCCTCGGGCTCTCGGTCCTGACGTTCCTGTTTGCACTCTTGGTTCGAGCTTACGCCCCCGCCGATGCGTTCATGACCGTCGTCGGCCTGGCGGTCGCCGCAATCCCGGAGGGATTGCCCGCGATTATGACCATCACTCTTGCGATCGGAGTGCAGCGTATGGCGGCACGCAACGCGATCATCCGTCGTCTGCCGGCGGTGGAAACGCTCGGCTCGGTTTCGGTGATCTGCTCGGACAAGACTGGCACGCTGACACGCAATGAGATGACGGTGCAGGCCATTGGGACCGCCGAGGCGGAATTCGGGGTTTCCGGTGTCGGTTATGACCCCCGTGGGACGATTGCATGCGATGGTGAGAATGTCGACCCAACTGACGATGCGCAGCTGCTCGAACTGGTCCGCGCGGCGTTGCTCTGTAACGACGCGGAGTTGCAATCGGTGGGCGGGGTCTGGCGCGTCGACGGCGATCCGATGGAAGGGGCCCTGGTCGCGCTCGCACTGAAAGCCGGCCTCGATGCCCCACTCGTCCGCAAGCAGTTGCCTCGCGCGGATGAAATCCCTTTCGACTCGGCACATCGCTTCATGGCAACACTTCACCACAGCCACGACAACGACGCCTTCATACTGATAAAGGGCGCGCCTGAGCGACTGCTCGATATGTGCAGCTGGCAGCGCCAGCGTACCGGCGACGAACCCATCGATGCCGAGGCGTGGCGCATTCGCGCCGAGCGACTGGCGTCGAATGGTCAGCGGGTACTGTCGTTCGCATGGAAGCCCGCTCCATTCGACCAGCAGACGCTGAAGTTCGCCGACGTCGAGCGGGACGCTGTGTTGCTGGGCCTCATCGGCTTTATCGACCCGCCTCGTGCCGAGGCGATCGAAGCGGTCGCCGACTGTCGCTCGGCGGGGATCCGTGTCGTCATGATTACCGGCGATCACCCGGCCACCGCACGCGAGATAGCCCGCCAGCTTGGCATCGACGAGGCTCCGCAGACGCTGTCCGGCAGCGACATCGAGCAACTCGATGAAGCCGGATTACGCGCCGCAGCGGCCCGCACGGCCGTGTTTGCACGGACGACGCCCGAACACAAACTCCGGCTCGTCGCCGCACTTCAGGCTGAGGGCCTGACCGTCGCGATGACAGGTGACGGTGTCAACGATGCGCCGGCCCTGAAGCGGGCTGACGTCGGCATCGCGATGGGCGAAAAAGGCACCGAGGCGACCAAGGAGGCGGCTGAGATGGTGCTCGCCGACGACAACTTTGCGTCGATTGTCGCAGCCGTCCGCGAGGGCCGGACAGTCTACGACAATCTGATGAAAGTCATCGCGTGGACGCTGCCGACCAATGGTGGGGAAATGCTGACGATCCTTGCGGCAATCGGGTTCGGACTCGCACTGCCGATTACCCCCGTGCAGATTCTATGGGTCAACATGGTCACGGCCGTCACGCTCGGGCTTACGCTCGCCTTCGAACCGACCGAGCGCGGCACGATGCACCGCTCGCCGCGCGCGGCCAGTACGCCGATACTCGGTGGAAGACTGGTGTGGCGCATCGTATTCGTCTCGCTCCTCTTCGTTGCCGGCACTTTCGGCATCTTCTTCTGGAGCGAGTCGCGGGGTCTGCCGATCGAGACGGGGCGCACGATGGTCGTCAATACGCTCGTCGTTATGGAGATTTTTTACCTCTTCAGCGTCCGCTACGCGCATGGCACTTCGCTGACGCTGACCGGCGCACTGGGTAACAGGATCGTCTGGACCGGTGTCGGCGTCGTCATCCTTGCGCAGTTCCTGTTCACTTATCTGCCATTCATGCAGCACGTCTTCGGGACCCGCGATCTTGTCCTGACGGACGGATTCGTCATCGTCGCGGTCGGTATCGCGATGCTGATCGTCGTCGAAATCGAAAAGCGCGCCACGCGCCGGTTTACAGTGTAAGGCGATGCCGCGACGGTAGCTGAATGCGCTGAACCCGCAGGCCAGGGCGGTTACGACGAGGCGTCCGGTGCGGCCGGGAACGGGGGTTCGGCGTCCCAGGGATGACCGACGTGGAGGCATTCCTCCACCAGCCAGCGGAATTCCCGGAAGCTGTCGACGATCGCATCGGGCTGATGGGGATGGGCTTCGGTGCCCGGGAAGATCTTGTTGATCCACTCGTGCTCCCAGCCCGTGCCGTTGAAGAACACCGACGTGATGCCCGCGCGCTTGGCGGCGACGACGTCGGTGGTGCTGTCGCCCAGGTACCAGCAGTGCGGGCCGGGCTCCGCGCCGAACTCGTCCAGGGCCTTCAGCACGGGCTCCGGGTTCGGTTTGCGGCGGTAGGTGTCGCCGCCGCAGATGGTGACGTCGAACAGCTCCAGCCACGCACCGCCGTCCACCACCGCGAACTCGTGCTCGAAGAACTCCCGGTCCCGATTGGTGAGGATGCCGAGGTGCACGTCCAGTTCGTACATCTCGGTGAGTAACTCGAGTTCGCCGCCCTCGAAAGGGTGCACCTCGCCGTAGTGGTGGCGGTAGGCCTCGTTGAAGGCCTCGTGGGCCGTGTGCTTTGCGTCCTCGTCGGCGCCGAACAGCACCTCGAAGATGTCGGTGCGCGAGATCCGTCGGTCTGCCTTGATCTTCGGGTGCAGCCGGCGGTGTTCGCGTACGTAGTCGACCAGGCGCGCGTCCTCCGGCGTCTTGCAGAGATCGTGCGGGATCAGTTTTTCCATGAGCCCCAGCTCGGGCAGCCGGGGCAGCACGTCGTCCACCGAGTGATACATCGCGTCCAGCGTGTCCACCAGCGTGGCGTGCCAGTCGAACAGAACCACGCGGGGGGCGGGCAGCGCGCGGGCGGCTTCGTCGAGTTCGCGCAACATAGGGGCCGTCTCCGCTTTACCTCAGTCGAGGCTCGCGATGTAGGCGACGACGTCACGAATCGTCCGCTCGTCGCCCAGATCGCCGACGCTGGCCGCCATCTGACGGCCGGCCGCATCGTCTGCATGATAGCCGCGGCGGCCGGCGCGGAAGTTCTCCAACTGGCGGAGGAGATACCAGTCGCTCTGGCCGGCCAGCGCGGGGGCGCCGAGTTCTTCGTCGCCGCGGGCGTCCGGCCCGTGGCAGGCGGCGCAGGGGGCATAGAGCGAGCGGCCGCGGACGGAATCGCCCTGCACCGTGGGCTCTGGCCGGGGCGCATCCATCGCGGCGAACCAGGCGGCCGCCGCGGAGACGTCTGCCGGCGTCAGCGATCGCACCATGGCCTGCATCTCCCAGCCGACCAGGTCGTCGTCGTGGGTGCCGCGCCAGCCGCTGCGGAAGGCCTGCAGCTGCTGGCGGACGTACCAGGCTTCCATACCGGCGATGCGCGGTGCGCTGACCCGCGGATTGCCGCGGCCCTCGACGCCGTGACAGGTGATGCAGAAGACAAGGGCCGGCGGTGTCTGCGGAGGTGCCGGCTCCTCCGCGCGGGACACCAGCGCCAGGCAGGCGGCGAGCAGCAGCAGTGCGAGTCGGCTCAAGGGGAGGGCTCCGCCGGGTCCGCTATGGCCGCACGAAGACGGCTTCCACCTCGACCAGCATGCCCGGGGCCACCAGCCCGGCCACTTCCACGGCGGATCGTGCCGGCAGATTCATCTGTTCCGCTTCGGCGCCGAAATATCGGGTGTAGGCGCGCATGAAGCCCTGGAAGTCCATGCCGTCCTGTCCCGGCGGCTCGACCAGGAATACCGTCATCTTCACGATGTCGCCGAAGCCGAGGCCGAGATCGTCCAGCGATTCCTGCATGCGGGCGAATACGCTCAGCGCCTGGGCTTCGGTATCGCCCCAGTACTCCGGGCTGTTGCGCTCGGCATCGGGATCCGCGGGTCGTGGCACCATGCCGCTGTGCCACACCAGAGTGGCGCCGGCGGAGACCTCCACCGCGCGGGCGATCGGGAAGGTGGAGTCGTTCGGCAGCGGGTGCTGGGTGCGATCGCCGGCCTGGCTCGGTCCGGCGGCGAGCAGCATGACGGTGACGACGACTGAACCCGTGACCATTCTGGTGCTTGTTCTCATGGGAGTCTCTCCTGTGAAGAATCGGCCGGCCGTCACGCCGGGGCCGCAGTCTGCAATTCTGCCTGAAGCCGCGCGTCGATATCGGCGATCGCGAAATGCGCGGACCGGATGGCGCCCTCCTGCCATCCCGGGTGGTAGCTGATCTGGTCGCCGATCATGTAGTGGCGCTCCACCGGCGACTGCAGCCGGCGGAAGTGACGGCCGTCTTCGTCGTCCTCGAAGACGCCGGCGCAGCCCATCAGGTGATTCATGCGGTTCCACGGCACGCTGATGCCGTTTTCGATGTAGCGGGCGTAGTCCGGGTGAATCTTCGAGCCCTGGCGGACGGCCTCGGCGATGCGCTCCTCGCTGGTGAGGCGGGCCAGCCGTTCCGCGGCGCCGGGCATGAAGGTGTAGGCACCCAGCAGTATCCCTTTGCGGCCGTGGATGCCGTGGGGCGGATACCAGATCTGGGTGATGTCCTGGTGCGTCCAGGAGATGCCGCCGTAGATGCGGTCGCGCTCCCAGAACCGTTCGCTCGCCTGCAGGCCGATCTTCATCAGCTCGCCGCGGTTGATGCGCGAGAGCGATTCCACGTAATCGCGCGGGAAGTTGTGCCTGAGGCCGGTCAGGAGATGAGCCGGGATGCTGTTCAGGCAGTAATCCGCCGGCAGCGTGAGCGGCTCGCCGTTCCGCGCATAGCCGATGTCGACACCGTCATGGCGCAGTGCGATGGTGTGGACCACCGAGTCGAGCTGCACCAGATGGCCCACCTCGCGCATGAGTGCCTTCACGAGGTTGTCCATGCCGCCGGTGGCCGTGAGCATGGTCGAGGCCTGGTCCGCGATCTCCGGGAAGTGCATGAAGTCTTCCCAGAAACGTCCGTCCAGTATCTCGGAGAGGTCGAACGGCTCATTGAGCTCGGTTTCCGCAATCCAGCCGCCGCTCCGGCGGCCCGCCCGCTCGGAGCCGACGTAGAGATGGCTCTCGTCGAGGTCGCCATACATCCTGGCGAAGGCGAGCAGGCGCTCCGTATCGCGCGCATCGAACGGCCGCTCGAGGGTCTCGGCCGAGAGCGACTTTGCCAGCAGCTCGGCCATGAAGCCGCGGGCGTCGGCGATGTACTGGCGCTGGCGTACCGGTCGGCCGCCGAACATGTTGTCGTCCTGGAAATAGGCGTTGCGGTTGTCGTTGATCCACACCTCGAGCTGCACGCCCAGTTCCCGGCAATAGCGCATCAGCGCGGTGTGGTCCGGCGGGATGCGCGCCGGGCCGGCGTTCAGGTACAGCCCGGGTTGGTCGTCGAATTCGCACACCTGGCGGTTGCCGAGTTCGTCGACGACGTCACCGGAGCGCAGCGTGAGATTGCGTCCGCCCGGGCGGAAGGAGGCTTCCAGCACGGTCACGTCGTAGCCGGCCCGGTCCAGTTCCAGTGCGGCAATGAGTCCGCCGATGCCGGCGCCGAGGATGACGACGCGCCGGCGGGCGTCGCCGAGCGGCCTTAAGCCGGCGAGCGGCGTCTGCGCCGGGGCTGCCATGAGCCCCATTGCCGAGGCCACGCGATACATGGCTGTCGAGCCGCCGGCCGCACCGACCATCTCCAGGAACCGGCGGCGTGTGAAATGGGCCATCAGGCGATTTCTATCTCAGCCACCGATCGGATGCCAGGTGGTCTTCACTTCCTGGGTATCGCGGATGTGATACGGGCCCTGCGCCGCCGGGCGGCGCCAGTCGGTGCCGGTGCGGTCGATCACCCGCTTCAGGTTGTCTGCCGCCGCAATCTGGATGTCCTTCGCCGCCTCGCCTTCGGCCTCGCAGAAGACCACGGCGTTCACGTCCATGTGGGAGGCGAACTGGCCGCTGAGTTCGTCGCGGAAACCGGTCAGCAGGTTCACCACGCCGCCGGGCACGTCGGAGGAATGCAGCACCTCGGCGAAGCTGATGGCGGTCAGCGGTCGCGTCTCGGAGGCCAGCACCACGCAGGTGTTGCCGCCCACGATGGCCGGCGCCACGTTCGAGACCAGCCCGAGCAGCCCGCTCTCTTCCGGCGCGATGATCGCGACCACGCCGGTGGGTTCCAGCGCCGAGAAGTTGAAGTGGGACGAGGCCACCGGGTTCACGGCGCTGAATATCTGCTGGTACTTGTCGGACCAGCCGGCGTAATGGATGAGGCGGTCCACCGCGGCGTCCACCTCGCCCTCGGCCCGGCGGCGGTTCACGCCCTGCAGCGCCAGCTCGGCGACGAACTGCTCCCGCC
>CAYQZN010000066.1:0-11963 GCA_964421805.1 uncultured Woeseiaceae bacterium | reverse complement strand
ACGCCCGCATCGGCCTGGGTCAGGCGGAACAGGGCGAAGGCGATCATGGCAATCGATACGACGGACACCAGCGCTGCCGCGAACGGCGGGATTCTGGTTATGGCGGCCCCGGGCATGCGCAGAGAGTGCCACTACACCGCCGGCGGCGCATCTATCCGCCGTGGCCGCGCTCAGCGCTGGCTGATCAGCCAGGCCCAGGCCGCCGCGGCGGCCAGGATCCCCGGTACGGCACCCGCGAGCTGCGCGATATGCAGGCGCCGCCGCGCGCCCTCGACGCTGCCCGCAAGGCCGAGCCAGCCCCAGGCGGCTGCGAACAGCGAGGCGGCACCGAGCAGCAGCAAGTAGGCCGAGACGCCCAGCACGAGGTAGGCGGCAGCCATCCCCGTGCTGCCGCGGTCCGTCCGGTACAGCGCTGCCTGACCCGCGTCGGTCAGCACCCAGCCGCCGACGAGCAGCAGCAGTCCCCACCCGACCATGAGCATGCCCGCCACCGCGGCGTTGAAGCCGCGGCTGCGGAAGAGCGCGCCCGGCAGTCGTCGCGCTGTAGCCCGCGGTCTGAGCAAAGCAACCACAACGATGCCCGCCGTCACGATAGCGGCGATGCGCCAGACGAACCCCGGGTCGGCCGGTCCGCCCGACAGGACCCGCAGCACCCAGGGCGCGAAGCCGCCGATGAACGGCAGCACCATCGCGATCGTCGCTCGCCGGCGCAGCACCGGGCGCCGCCATGCGATGAGCGCGGCGACCAGGAACCCGGCGACGAAGACCACGATGACGACCGCGAACCAGCCGAGCACGGCGATGCCGCTGGAGCCCGTCTCGGTCCACATCGCGATCGTCCAGAACAGCGCGACGAGCACCTCCACGGCGAGCGTGATGTTCAGGATCCACTTCATGGTTCTGGTGTGCCGGAGTCGTCCGGACCGCCGTGCTTGCTGATGACCGCTCGAGTGTCCGTCAACGGGAGTTGCGGGCGGAGATAGCGCGATCCGACTGTGAAAGAGATCACGGTATCTGCTGCCCGATGGTGAAGATCGTCACAGGCTGGTGCCACACATGCGCCGCCCGTACGGCATCGCTTTAGGATTTCGACAGTCGCAGCTTTCGGCCGGGCAGGGCAGTGCCATGCGCAAGATTCTCGTCATCATCCTGTTGCTGATGCTCGGCATCCCGTTCGGTATCGGGAAGCTGATGGGTCTCATCAACTCGAGCACCATCACTGCGGATGCCGCCGAGATCCAGACGCAGCTCGGCGAGGATTTCGGCATTTCGGTGCTGCCGGGCTACAAGGGGGCCTTCGGCATGCAGATCGGGTTCTTCGGCGTCCAGGGGGCCAGCGTCGTCGCGCTGATCCCGGCGGATGCCGATCCGCAGTCGATCTTCGAAGGCGGAAAATCCATCAAGTTCAGTCCCGGCGAGCACACCATCGTGCTCGCCATCCGTTCGAACGACCGGCAATCCGAGGAGAGCACCTACCGCGACCTGCAGCGCTTCGTGCTGGGCACCGAAGGCGACAACCGCAAGATGGCCGAGGTGTTCATCGAGGCCGGCAGCCGCCAGGTGGCCGCCTACGAGCACCGCGACACCCGGCACGGCCAGGACGTGCTGAGCTATTTCCTCTTCCTCGACGACGGCGGCCTGGTGCTGATCGCCGGCCCCGAGCAGGGCTTCGATCACGGCTTCAAGGAGACGCTGGCGGGCCGGCTGGCCGGGGCGTATCCGGCGAACGACCTGCTTTACGCACACGTCGAGCCGCCGACGCGGGACGCGAATCATCCCTGCGGCCTCGGGGCGCTGCCGGACGACATCGAGCTGCAGGCCGTCGGCGTGCGGCGCGGCGACCGGGACCTCGAAGGCATCGCCATCGATCCCACCGACGACAGCGCCGGCGAACAGGCCGTCGCGGTGGGCCGCACCGATGTCCCGGTCGTGCTCGTGCTGATGTCGGGTGAACCGACGGTCTGGAAGGTGCTCTCGACGCCGGACGCGGAGATTGCCGGCGTCATCGCCAGCGGCAGGGGCCTGCAGCGGGTCATCGGTCTCGAGCCCGGCGTGCCCTTGAGGGAGCTCGACCCGAATGCGCGCAACGCCTGCCGGTCGTTCTTCGCCCACGAGGACGAGGGCTACGAGTACGACGAGGTCCAGGACCGGCTGTTCGAGATCTTCGCCGAACCGGTCTCGCGCATGCACACGGTGCACGGCGGCGCCTACTTCCGCATCGGCGAGCTCACCGCAGAGCCCACCCTGAAGGGCGATCGCCGCATCGAGGACGTGGTGCTCGACCCGGCCGAGCAGATACTGCCCGGCAAGCTCGGCCTGGCCCAGCTGCAGGAATCCGGCGTGCTGGAGCCGGCTACCCCGGCGGATCTGGATGATTGGCTCGACGGCTTCGCGCAGGACGAGGACTTCGACGCGGAGCGCTACCGCAACCGCCACTCCATCAACTTCCGCATGGGTAAGGTGTTCATTGTCAACGCCGCCACCGATCTGCCGGACGGTATGTACGGCGCGCACTCAGCGCTATTCCTCGTTGCCGCCGGCGTACCGGAGCCCGGCGGCGACCGGGGGCACAATACGCTGTTGTTCACCGACGGCCGCTGTATCGGACCCGCCTGTCCCTGAGGTCGAGCGACGTGGCGTGCGATGAGGTTCACTGCGCGGCGTCGCGGATCCGGGCCGCTCGCTGCGCGAGGTTTCGTGCCTCGTCCGTCTCGCCGAGGTCATCCAGAACACTGACGTAGATATCCAGCGCGCTGGCAACGTAGGGGTGATCCGGTCCGAGCTTCTCTTCCCGGATGGCCAGGCACCGATCGACGGCCGACCTCGCGGCATCCGGCCGCTGCTCGACCCGCCGCAGTTCCGCCAGGTTGCACAGACTGGTCGCTACCTCCTCGTGCCCGGGCCCGAGGACGGCTTCGCGGATTCTGAGCGACTCCTCGATTCTGGGCCTGGCCTCGTCGGGCTGGGCCATCTTGAGCAGCAGCAGGCCGAGATTGTTCATCACACTGGCGGTATCGCGGTGCTCACGCCCGAGTGTTCGCTCGAGGTTGGCGAGCTCGCGTTCGAACATCGAACGTGCGGTGTCGTAGTCGCCCAGGTTGTAGTTCAGGATGGCGAGGGAGTTGACGACGTAGGAGACGTCCGGATGCCCCGGCTTCAGGATCTGGTCATAGACGGCCAGGGCCGCCGCGTACGCATCACGGGCTGCTTCGGAATCCCCGAGTCGCCACTGCGAGATCCCGATATTGCGCATCACGCGGCCGTACTCGCGGGTACTCTCGTGGCCCGACGACGCCAGCATCGTTCGGGCGGTGCGCAGCGCCGCGAGGGCCTCGGCGTTCTTCGACAGCGTGTCGTATACGGCCCCCAGATTGGCGTAGGCGGTCGCCAGCCAGAGCACGTCGACGTCGTCACCGGATGTCTCGGCCAGCCCGATCGCGTCGCGGTACAGGCCGATGGCCTCCTGATATTCGCTCTGCAGGTAGCGGACATTCGCGAGCCCCGAGATAGTCTCGGCACGCTCCGCGGCGGTTGCCCGCTCGGTCCGGATCTCGAGCGCTTGCCCATACAGGCGCTCGGCCTCGTCCAGCAGGCCGAGCTGGGCGTAGACCGAACCCATCTCCTGCATCAGCCGGCTCTGCACGACCGGCTCGGCGGTGAGATCGTTGCGGATACGCGCGACACCGCGATCGAGGATCTCGCGGGCCGTGACGGAATCGGCGTCGGCGGCGCCGGGTGCCGCCACCCGGAAGAGCCCGGTTAGGAAGTCTGTCACTTCCTCGGAGGTACGGGCCTCGGCATTCGCGATCCGCTCGGCCTCCTGCGCGCGCAGGAGGCCGAGTGTTGCGGCGCCGATGCCCAGCAGCAGCGAGAGGGTGATCAGGCTCCCGGCCACCACCGTCAACGTGTGCCGCCGCGCGAATTTCCTGATGCGGTAAGCGGCCGAAGGCGGGCCCGCCTCGGCCGGCTCATGGTTTATGTACCGGTGCAGGTCGGCCGCGAGCTCCGATGGCGACCCGTAGCGACGTTCGGGGTCTTTCTCCAGCGCCCGCATCGTTATCCAGTCGAGGTCCCCGCGCAGCAAGCGGACGAGCGCGGCACTGTCGGTGCCACGGTTGCGCGCCAGGTCGTCGGCCCCGCCCTGCAGCGTGCCCAGTTTCATGCTGGGCCGGGACGGTTCCTCCTCGCGGATACGACGGCAGATCTCGTCGTATCCCGCGGCCCGCAATTCCGTGGGATCGAGCGGCAGGGACCCCACCAGGAGTTCGTACAACAGGATGCCCAGCGAGTAGACGTCGGTCCGTGTGTCCACGTCCTGAATCGACAGACCGGCCTGCTCCGGGCTCATGTACTCCGGTGTCCCGATGAAGACACCGGCGCGGGTGAACATCGTCCTCTCGGCCGCCCTCTGCGCCGTCGCCTTGGCGATGCCGAAGTCGATTATCTTGGGGACGGGTGCGCCGTCCTCCTCGGTAATCAGCACGTTCGTGGGCTTCAGGTCACGGTGGATAACGCCTTTCCGGTGTGCATGCTGGACGCCGCCACAGACGGCGAGGAACAGGCTCAGGCGTTTGGCCGTGCTCAATCGACGTGTGTCGCAGTACTCGGTGATCGGCACGCCGTCGATCCGTTCCATGACGAAGTACGGGCGGCCGGAGTCCGTCGCACCGGCATCGAAGACCCGCGCGATGTTGGGATGGTTCATCATCGCGAGGGCCTGTCGCTCGGCGTCGAACCGACCGATGACCTCGCGGGAATCCATCCCGAGTTTGATGAGCTTCAGTGCGACGGTGCGGCGGATCGGCTCGGACTGCTCCGCGGCGTAGACCACCCCCATGCCGCCCTGGCCGATGACGGCGGTGAGGCGGTAGGGGCCGATATCGCATCCGATCATCGCGTCCGGATCGAGCCGGCGCAGGGCTTCGATGCCGCGGCCGATCCCCTCGTCCAGGCTGCCGTCCTCGTGTGCGCCGATCAGTGCTGCGAGCTCCGCGCGCAGTTCCGCATCGTCGCCTGTGGCCGCGTCCAGAAACCGGTCGCGCTCGCCTTCCGGCAAATCCAGGGCTTCGTGGAACAGCTCCCAGAGCCGTTCCCAGCGCCTGTCACTCACCCGGGTGCTCCGTCTGAACGAGGCGCAGCCGCAGCCAGGCCTGTGCCGCCGTCCAGTGGCGGTTGACGGTGCGGGGCGAGAGGTCCAGTGCCTGCGCGGTCTCCGCAATGGTGAAGCCGGCGAAGGAGCGCAGTTTGACCACGTCGGCCATAGCGGCATCCTTTGCCGCCAGTTGCTCGAGCATCTGGTCCCAGGCGACCAGCCGCTCGACGTCGACGTCGTCAGGAAACTGCAGGCCGTCGAAGTCGGTGCGGCGCAGCTCTCCGCCATGTTTCGCGGCGGCGTAACGCCGTGCGCGCTCGATCAGGATCCGGCGCATCGTCTCCGCCGCCGCCGCGAAGAAGTGCCGTCGGTTGTCCCACTCGGTGTCGCTGCCGACGAGCCGCAGATACGCCTCGTGGACGAGCGCCGTCGGCTGCAGGGTCGCGCCGGGCCGCTCACGGTTCATGCGGGCATGGGCGAGCTTGCGGAGTTCGTCGTAGACCAGCGGCAACAGTTCGTCGGAAGCACCGGCCTCGCCGCGTGCGGCTGCCTCTATCAGCTGGGTGACGGGATTGTTCTGCAACAGCCGGCCTCCTTGTCGGCCAATTGTTGCCTCCCGGCGGGCTCGCCGCAAGAAACGCCGGAGCGGCATCGGCGCGGTGCCGCTCCGGCGGGTGGCGAAGCGCATGCGGTCTATTCCTCGTCTTCCTCTGCGAACAGCCACACGAGATAGTCGGAGATGCCCAGGCTTTCCTCGATTGACTCGCCTGCCTCGTAGAGACCGAAAGTCGTAGCTCCCAGATTGTCTTTCTCTGCGCTCTTCATCGTCTGTGCCAGCTTGTACAGTGCCGAATCCCGGTTGCTGGTGGGTTCGGTCACGAAGTCCTCTCCGGCTGCGACCAGCATGCGCAGGGGATTGAACAACACTTCGTGTGCGCCGCTGCGGATGCCCTCCATGCCGTAGCGCTCGGAGTAATAGAACTCCGTGCCGGCGTCGACCAGCGACGAGGCGCCGACGAAGGTCGCGAACGGGCCGCCGGAATGACCGATGGCCGCATTCGCGCCGCCAATTACGCCCTTGCCGACGAGCTGACCGACGGCAGTTGTCGTGTACTGATCGGACGACTCCGTTATGGCGGACACCATGGCGCCGAAGACATTCAGGCCGAATGCCCTGTTCTCCAACAGCCTCGCCAGTGAGCGCTGTTTCGTGATGGAGCGGAGGATCCGATTCTGCTCGGCGCTCAGCCGGACGTTCTTCCCGGCGGCAAAGACGCCGGGCCTGCCCGTGTTGTTGCGGATGTCGGCGCGGATACCCACGAACTCGTCGAGTTTGGACGAGACGCTCAGCCAGGTTCCGCCGAGGCCCGCACGGACGGTATCCGCCATGGCATCCCATTTCCGTCCGGCCAGAGTGGCGCCGCCCAAGCCGGCGTTCACGAGGTTGTCGGCCTGCCTGCCCAGCCAGTTGCCGCCCCGGCGTACCAGGGAGGAGAACCAGCCTTCCTCCTCGTCCTCCGAGAGTCCGGTGGGGTCGGTGAACATCAGGGGGTTGCCCCGTGCGTACTGATACGGGTTGCCGCGCTTCGGCGAGAACGAGCGCTCGGCATCGCGCGACAGGAAGCGGCCCGTCCTTGCATCGTAGTAGCGGGCTCGCGCGTAGTAGAGGTCGCTGTCGCCCTCCCGCATGACGCCGCGCTGGCCCATGAACGTGAAGGCATTCTCGATGCTGCCCTGTTCGGCGATGACCTCGCCGTAGGGGGTGTACGCATAGGAGGCCAGCACAGCGCCGGAGTCGCCGGTGACATAGAGCGTATTGCCGCGTTCATCGTAGTGATAGAAGCGCCGCTCTCCGTCCGGTTCCACACTGTAGAGCAGGTCGCCGGACGGCGTGTGCACGTAGTAGCGACGATCGGCGCCGTCCTGCCGCTCGACCGACACCGAGGGCAGTCCGAGCGCATAGTTCCACACGTACTCGCGGTTGCCCGCCCCGTCGCTGCGCTGTGTCCGGTAGCCCATGGCATCGTAATCAAACGCCACGCTGACGCCCGCGGCTGAATAGCCGGTGAGCCGGGAAGCCAGGTTCCACTCGTAGCTGCCGCGGTCGTCCGCCGTCCGTCGCCCGAGAGCGTCATGGGAGAACTGCTCGGTCTGGCTGGCCGCATCGTAGCTGTACGCCGCCGTTCGGGCATCGACGAGTCCTGCCGGCCTCGGCACGTTGCGGGTGGCCTCCGTGAGGCGTCCCCGTGCGTCGTAGCTGAGATCGATCAGCGCGATCCCCGGCTCCTCGATGGTGTCGAGGCGGCCCGCCACGTCGTAGTCGAGCGCGGTGTTCACGCCGTTGGCACGGGAGATGCCGTTGAGCAGTCCCGCCTCGTCGTTCGCGAAGGTCACGGCCTCGCCCATCCAGTCCTCCACCGAGGTCAGCATGCCGCGGTCGTCGTAGCGGTACGTAACGGTCTTGCCGGGAGCGAGCTCGACGGTCTCCAGGCGATCGTCGGCGTCATGTGCCACCACGATGCCGTTGCTGTTCGCCACGTTGCCGTTGTCGTCGTAGCCGAGCGAGAGGCCGGTGGCCGAGATCGGCTGTCCGATATCGTCGTACGCGTACTCGAGCAGCGTGCCGTCGCTGTAGGCCCGCTCGGTCTCGAACCCGGACGGGTTGCGGGTGATCGTTACTGAACCCAGTCCGTCCGGGAAGCTGACGCTCGCGACCTGGCTGCGGTCGTCGTAGCCGAGCTCAGTCTGGCGGCCCAGCGGGTCCTCGATGCCTGTCAGGCGGCCGGCCCCGTCGTAGGCCCTGAGCCAGTCGTTGCCGTTGGCATCACGGAAGCGGATGGGCCGATTCAGTGCGTCATAGCCGATCTCGCTGCTGATGGCGCCGCCGTAGTTCCGGAACGCCGTCACATTGCCGCGCTCGTCGTACTCGATCCGCAGCAGCTCATCGCCGGGCTGGTCGTCGAAGCCGATGAACCGGCCGCGATCGTCGTACACCTTTGTCACTGTGCCAGCGCCGTCCGAGTAGCGGTCGGTGCGGCCGGGACGGGTCCCGGTGGATTGCGCGTCCAGCGTCAGGATGCCGGGAGCCACGAATGCGTCCGGCAGCCCTTCCGCCGTGTAGCGCAGTTCGAAGGGCGTCCTGGCGCCCAGCGACAGCGAGACCGGCCGGTCGGCCTTGTCGTAGCCGAACGTGTTGCGCCGGCCCAGCGGTCCGGAGATCTCCTCCAGTCGACCCAGTTCGTCATAGGCGAACCCGGTGACATCGCGCTTCGGGCTGCGCATCTCCGTAACGCGATCCATGTCGTCATAGACATAGGTGATATCCGGCATGGTCGGCACGGAGACCGTGACGACGTTGCCGTTGCCGTCGAAGGTCCGGGATACGGTCTTGTCGCGCTCGTTCGTGAGCGAGACGACCCGCCCGGCATCGTCATAGGCGATGAGCCGGCGCGCCGAATCGGGATGGATGACCGCGACGTTGCGGTTGTAGCGATCGTAGGTGTAGCGGGTTGCGTTGCCGGCCGAGTCCGTGATGGTCTCTGCGTTGCACCGCTCGTCACGCTCGATGGTGAAGCCGGCGCCGCCGGGCAGCCCGGCAGATATCAGGCTGCCGGCGGCATCGTAGCCGTAGGTCCAGCGTTGCTGATTCTGATCGACGATGGCGGAACGCAGTCCCGCGGCATCGTGCTCTATCGTCACGGCATCACCGTTCGCCTGTTCGATGCGGGTAACGTCGTAGAACGGGTGGCCGAGGACGCTGGCCACTTCGGCATGGGAGAACACGGTCTCGTTCTGACCACTCTTGCCATGCTGCACGATCCTGCCGGTGGCCGGATCGTATTCGAGTGTGGTTACCACGCCGGTGGGTGCCGTGACGCTGGTGACGCGGCCGGCGCCGTCGTAGGCCATGGCAGTGGTCTCGCCCTCGCCGCTCGTCAGTGCGACCAGCCGCCCTTCATCGTCATGTTGCAGCCGGATGTCGCTGCCGTCCGGTGCCTGCATCGCCGTCGGCGTCGTACCGCTCTGGTAGGCGATCGTGGAGGCATTGGCAAAGGCGTCGGTCTCGCTCGCGACGCGGCTGTCGGCGCCGTAGGTCCACGTATAGGGGACGTTGCCCTCGGGCAGGCGCACCGCCGTGATTAGGCGATCGCCGGCCGGGGATTCGTAGAGAAAGTCCGTGCGTGCCTGTTCCGGATCCGTGACGGATGTCAGCTGCCCGGCCGTGTACTCGAAGACCACCTCACGGTAGGCACCTTCGACGCCCGTGCGTATCGAGGCGAGTTCCTCGAGGCCGTAGATGAGTTCTATGGCGAGGCCCTTGCCATCGCTGACGAAGACCGGCTTGCCGGTCGCTATGGAGTATTCGATGGTGAGTCGATTGCCGAAGCGGTCCTCGATTCTCGTCAACCGGTTCCGGTTTGCGTCGAAGACATACAGGCGCTGCGCCTCGTCGTCGACGAGGATCAGGTCACCGGAGGTGGCGTCCTCCAGCAACGTGTAGCCGGTATCCGACGGGTCGGTGCTGTCCCAGCCGGCGGCGCCCCGGGCAAACTCCAGTGTGCGCCCCCGCCAGGTCGTGATCGTCGCCGTATCGGCGTCGTGCAGTATCTTCCACTCGAAGCTGTGGGCCCAGTTCGGCCCCAGACTGCCGCCTGCCTGACCCTCCGGCGTCAGGCCCGATGCGTAGTAGCGGGCGAACTCGAACGGGACGCAGGCGTTGAACGCGAAATCGATCTGTTCGAGCACGAGCTCGCCCGTATGAGCATTGACGAAATCACCGGCCCAGCCCGAGTTGGGGAAATTGGCAGCCGTCTGCGGCGCTTCCGCCATTGCATATCGCAGGACCACGCCGCCGTTGCCGACCACGAAGATATCGGCATCGCTCGCGCCCCAGATGCTGTTGAGACGGAACAGGCCTACCTCGAACACCTTCGTCCAGGTGTTCGTGCCGTTGCCGTCGTAATGGGAAATCTGGCCGCCGGTCGTGAGGTCGCCGATGCCGACCGCATACACGTTCGAGGCCGAGCTGCCCCAGGCATCGAAGGCCTCGCGCATGATGGATATCGGTCGCCACTGACCGGCATTGCGGACGTCGTCGCCCTGGAAGCGGTAGGAATTACGGCCGACCGCGAAAATGTCGCTGTCGCTCGCGGCGTACACGCCCCGGGTGTCGTATTCCGATATCTGGCGGAAATTGGCGAACAGCCCGCCGTCGACCTGATCCGTCCCGCCAGCCGGGCGCGACACCACGATGCGCGAGGACGCAGTGCCGCCGATGCCGCGCATTTCGGCGTTGGGCGTCAGCGATGCATTCAGGTTGTCTCTGAAGCTCTGGACGGTCCATACCGCACCATCCCAGTACCAGGCACGCCGGGCGCTGAGTACCCAGAGGGGCTCACCGGCACCCGCGCTCCAGACGTCCACGAAAGCCGTCGTTGCATCGGCCGGACCCGCGAACGGCGCCCAGGACGTTCCGTCGAATCGCAGGAAGGTCTGGGCGGCGCCCACCGCGTAGATTTCGTCGGGGCCCCGACCATAGACCGCGTTGAGGTCGGCGGTCGTGCCGGAGTCCATCGGCGTCCAGACATTGCCGTCGAAGCGCAGGATGGTGCCACCGGCACCGACCACGAAGACGTTGTCCGGCGAAGTCCCCCAGACGTCGTTCAGGTTCGCCTCGGTGCCGGGATCGAGCTGGATCCACTGGTTCTGCCCCACCACCGCCCCCGGCAGCATGAGAGCGAGAAGCAGTGTCGGCAGGACGGCGCCGCGGCCTCGGCCGATGACAGGGGCCGCTGACCGTCGGCCGGAGTGGGTAGTCAGGCCGCTCCCGTTCACGAACAGCCGGTGCAGCAATACGATGGCCAGCGCAAGGGCCAGCTCCAGCAGTCCCAGGGAGCCGCTACCGCCGTCATCACCGCCGTCGTCACCGTTCCCGGTGTCGCCGCCGCCGTCGTCGCCACCGCCGTCGTCCACGGCCTGGACCGTGATCACGCGTGTGGCCGGCGCGGGATCGGAAAGGCCCGTCGCATCGGTCACGTTGAGCTCCACCGTGTAGGTGCCCACATCGGCGAAAGTCACGGGGCCGGGGTCTTCTTCGTCGGAATCCGGTGCCGCACCGTCGAAGTCCCAGCGGATGACCAGCGGCAGCGCGTTGTCGGGATCCGAGACGGTCGCCGTGAAATCGACGCTCTGGCCGGCGTCGATCGTGACGTCGTCGTCGGGCGTATCGATCTCGCCGTCCGGCGGCAAGGCGCCCGGTGCGCGGGCGATCTGCGTGATGTTCCCGGCATTGTCGTACTGGTAGCCGATACTCGAACCATCGTCGAAGGCCACGGTGGCCAGGCGGCCGACTTCGTCGTAGCTGTAGGTTTCGGCCAGCGCCGGCTGGCCGGCGAGCAGCATCATCAGCAGAGCAAGGCGGGCGATGCTCCCGGAGCCCGTCTGCAGCATGGACCCGGCCGGATTGGAATTTTCGTTCTTGCGGCTAATCCCCGTCTTCATCGCAGTTCTCCCGATCACGTGAGGCTTCACTGACCAATGCGAGAAACGGGCGCGATTTGCGCCAGGGCGGCGGTACGCGCCGTCCCGGCAATCGCTTTTCACCCGACCTTGCCGCATAATCCTTTCCGATTGCTAAAGCTCGGGGGAGCAGCGATGACAACAAGAATCAGAACCTCGTCCCGGCTTGCCATGCTGCCGGCTATGCTCACGACGGCCCTCCTGGCCGCCGCCTGCTCGAAGCCCGCGCCGCCGCCGGAACCGGCAGACACGCCGGCCGCCGAGACCGCCCCGGCCGCCACGACTCCCGCCACACTCGCCGTCACCGACGCCGCCCTCGCCGACGAATCCCGCACGGCCGAGTGGCTCGCCT
>CAYQZN010000065.1:0-12085 GCA_964421805.1 uncultured Woeseiaceae bacterium | reverse complement strand
TGCCGCCCGCGAGCGCGCCGGGATCGCCGACGCCCTGGGTGGTGATGGCCGTGAAGACTTCCACCATGCCGACCACCGTGCCGAGCAGCCCCAGCAACGGCGAGATCGCGGCGATGGTCCCGAGGGTATCCAGGTAGCGCTCGAGTTCGTGGACGACGTGGCGGCCGGTATCCTCGATGCTCTCCTTCATCACCGTGCGGTCCCGATTGCGGTTGACCAGGCCTGCGGCCAGGATCTGACCCAGCGGCGAGCCCTGGTGCAGCGACTGGATGTGGCGCTGGGTGAGTTCGTTCTTCTTGATCCAGCCCCAGACCCGGGCGGTGAGGTCCTGCGGGACCACCCGCTCCTGCTTCAGGGACCAGAGCCGCTCCAGCATGATGCCCATGGCGAGGACCGCGCACAGGATAATGGGCAGCATCAGCCAGCCGCCGGCTTTGATGATTTCGACCATAATCCAAGGCTGCGCCAGAAAACGGAAATATACCTGCTAGGAACTGCCGGGACCAGAAGCCGCGGCGGGCGGCGCCGGCGACCAGAGCCGCCGCCGCGACTCCCTCCGCGCAGCGATTTCCGGTTTGCGGCCGTCGCTGCAGAGTGTGACCGCGAGCGCCCCGTAGTCGCCGGTACTCATCACCCGGGCACCGCCGGCCTGCCAGCGGCGGGCGACCTCAGGGCGGGGGAAGCCCCAGCGATTGCGCCAGGCCGCCGTGGCGATCGCGAAGCGGGGTGTCAGCGCATCCACCAGCGCCGCGCTCGACGAGGTGGCGCTGCCGTGATGAGGCATCAGCACCACGTCCGCCCGCTGCAGCCCCCCCGCCGCCAGCAGCCGCCGCTCGCTGTGGCGCTCGATGTCGCCCGGCAACAGCAGGCGGCGGTCGCCAGCGCTCACCTCGAGCACGCAGGAGCCGTCATTGCCGGCCGCGCCCGCGGCGGCCGGCCAGAGCACGCGGAAGCCGATGCCGTCCCAGTTCCAGCGGCCGCCGCGCTCGCAGGCGCCGGCGTCCAGGCCGGTCAGCTCGCCCGGCTCGCCGCTGGTCACCCGGGCCACGGGCACGGCGGCGGCGACACTCGCCGCGCCGCCGGCGTGGTCGTTGTCGGCATGACTGAGCATCATCAGATCCAGGCGCCGCACGCCGAGCGCGCGCAGCGCCGGCACGACGACCCGTTCCCCCGCATCGGAGCCGCTGGCATAGGCCGGACCCGCATCGTAGAGCAGCACGTGACTGCGCGTGCGGACCACCACCGCGAGCCCCTGGCCCACGTCCAGCACGTCGGCCCGGACACAGCCGGCCGGCAACGCACTCCCCCGCCACAGCAGCAGCGACAGAGCCAGCCACACGGGTACCCAGCGCCCCGGCAGACAACGCGGCAGCAACAATGCCAGCGTGGCGATGGCGACCAGCCCGATGACAGCCGCTCCCCGGCCCGGCGGCTGATAACCCGCCCCCGGGAGTGCGGCCAGCCACGCCAGCAAGGCAAGCACGAGGCCGAGGGCCTCGTGGGTCAGGGCCAGCAACCAGGCCGCGGGACCCGCGAGGAACCCGCCGGCGGCAGCCGCGGCGCCGCCGGCCAGCGTCGCAGGCACGACGAACAGGCCGAACGCCGGGATCGCCACCAGGTTGGCCGGGATGGCCGACCAGGCGACGCGGTCGAAGAACAACAGCGTGACCGGTGCCAGCAGGACCCAGAGTCGCCACTGCAGTGACGCCAGGGCACCGAGCCTGCCGACGCGACCGGCGGCGTCCGCTCCGGCGGCATCGCTGCCCGCGATCGCGAGTATCGCCGCCACGGCCCCGAAGGAGAGCGCGAAACCTGGCGTGAGACAGTCGAGGGGCTGTACCAGCAGGACGACGATCAGCGCCAGCGCGAGCCCGGTCGAGGGAGCCACCGGGCGACGCCAGCGGCCGGCCAGCGCCACGGTGGCGAGCATCAGGAGCGCCCGGCGCACCGGCGTGCCGAAACCGGCCAGCAGACCGTAGACCGTGGCCGCGGCCAGTGCCAGCAGGGCCGCCCGGTCCCGACCGCCGACAGCGGGCACCCGGCCTGCCAGGACGAATGCGAGCCCCGCCACCAGCCCCACGTGCAGGCCGGAAATGGCCATCAGATGCGAAGTGCCGGTTGCCTGGAACAACTCGGTCGAGGCCGGGTCCAGCCGATGGCGGCTGCCGGTCGCGAGTGCGACCATGACGCCGCGGCCCGTGCCTTCCGGCAGCATGGCCGCAAGGCTGCTCTCGAGCCGCGAACGCCACCACGCCAGACGCCCGGGCCCGGACTCGCCGAGCAGCCGCCCCTTCCCGCGCACATAGCCGGTGGCGCCGATGCCGCGCGTGAAGAGCCAGCGCTCGTAGTCGAAGCCGCCCGGATTGACCAGCCCGCGCGGCGCGCGCAGAACCACCGTGAAGCGCCAGCGTTCGCCGATGCGCGGCGCCGTCTCCGGTTCGTACCAGTTCAGCCTTACCCGTTGCGGCAGCGCGGGATCGGCGCTGCGGGCAACGAAGGTCACGGCGCGGCCGCGCGCGCGCGGAAAGTCCTCGATGAGGAAGTCGCCGGTGGTCTCCAGGCGGTCGTCGGCCGCGGGCAGGCGGTCGGCGAGCTGCCAGTGTGCGTGCAGCGCGAACCACGCCGCCCCGGCGAGGGCGACGGCCGGCAGCCGCGCCGGGCGCAGCAGCAGGCCAGCTGCGCCCAGCGCGAGGCCGCTCAGGATGAGCCACGGCGGCGGCAGGAACGGCAGCCGTGCCGCGAGCAGCATGCCCGCGAGCAGGGCTAGAGCCGTGCGCACCATCGTCGGAATCCCCTGCCCCGATCCGTTAAGATGACGGCGCCCGGACACCGCGCCCTGCAGGGACCATGCCCAGACGCTTCTTCCGCCGCCTGAATTTCGACCGCCATGCCGTGGCGCGGCAGTGGTACATGCGTCCGTTCGAGCGCATCCTGCACGAGCCGCGCATCTGGAGCACCCGCCGGCGCAGCATCGTGCCGGGGATCGGCGTGGGGCTGTTCTGCGCCTGGATCCCGGTGCCCGGCCACAGCATCATCGCGGCGCTGGTCGCGCTGGCCCTGCGGGTGAACATCCCTGTCGCCGTCCTCGCTACGCTGATCACCAACCCGGTGACCATGGGGCCCTTCTACTACGCCGCCTACCGGGTCGGCGCCGCCATCCTGGAGATGAGGACCCGGGCCAACGTGGACATCCCCGCCGACTCGGTGACGGAGATGATGGGCATCTGGCAGCCCTTCCTGCTGGGCTGCTTCATCCTCGGCAGCGCGACCGCCGCCGTCGGCTATTTCTCACTGAACCTGATCTGGCGCCTGTCGGTCAGCGGCTACGTGCGCGCGCGGCGGCGCCGCGCGGCCCGCGAGGCCGGCGCCGGCCCCGACGGTGGAGATCAGCGCGACCAGCGCGGTTAGCGTGACGGGCTCGGCCCGTCGCAGCGACCGCTAGGCCGCGGCCAGTCGGCCGTCCTTCAGCTCCAGCTGCCGGTCCATCCGCGCCGCGATGCCGAGATCGTGGGTCACGATGACGAGGCTGGTGCCGTACTCGCGATTCAGTGCCAGCATCTGGTCCAGCACGTGCTCGCCGGTATGCCCGTCCAGATTGCCGGTGGGCTCGTCGGCGAGCACCACCCGCGGCCGGGTGATCAGCGCACGGGCCACGGCCGCCCGCTGGCGTTCGCCGCCGGACAGCTCGCCGGGCTTGTGGTGCGTCCGCTCGGCCAGTCCCACCCGGGCCAGCAATTCCCGCGCGGACTCCATCGCGCTCGCCCGCTCCACCCGCCGGATCAGCAGCGGCATGGCCACATTCTCCTGCGCCGTGAACTCCGGCAGCAGATGATGGAACTGATAGACGAAGCCGATGGCCTCGTTCCTCAGCCGGCCCCGCTCGCCGTCGCCGAGCCGGTGCATCGCCCTGCCGCAGATGCTGATCTCGCCGGCGGTCGGCGCATCCAGCCCGCCGAGGAGCTGCAGCAACGTGGTCTTGCCCGAGCCGGAAGCGCCGACGATGGCCACCCGCTCGCCGGGCGCCACCGTGAGATCGACACCCTCCAGCACCGTCAGCTCGCCGCCCGCCTCGCGGAAGCTGCGCTTCAGTCCCCGGCACTCGATGACCGGCTCCGTACCTTCCGTCAATGTCCTCTTCCCTTGCCTATCCTGTATGTGCGCCGCGGCGGTAGCCGCCGCCATTTCTGTCCGCTGCGCCCGTAAATCAGTCGAATCGCAGCGCGTCCGCCGGATCGGTGCGCGCGGCCCGCCAGGCCGGGTACAGCGTCGACAGCAGCGACAGCGCGAGCGCCACACCGCAGATCAGCGCCAGATCGCCCGTGCGCAGATCCGCCGGCAGATCGCTGATGAAATACACGTCCGGCGCCAGGAACTTGAAGCCCAGCGCCCCCTCGGCGAAACCGACGATGGTCTCGAGATTCAGCGTCAGCAGCGCGCCCAACGCGAGGCCGGCGCCGGTGCCGATGACGCCGATAATGGCGCCCTGTATCACGAACACCGACAGGATACCGCCGGGCGGCGCGCCCAGGGTGCGCAATATGGCGATGTCCCGCTGCTTGTCCTTCACCACCATCACCAGCGTGGAGACGATATTGAATGCCGCCACCGCGATCACGAGCAGCAGGATCACGAACAAGATCGACTTGGTGATCTTGATGGAGCGAAAGAAGCCGGAGTGCCGCCGCGTCCAGTCGCTGACCAACACCCCGCCGCCCAGCGCGGTGGCCACCTCGCGCACGATGGTCGGCGCGCCGAAGAGGTCGCCCAGCGCCAGCCGCAGCCCGCTGACGTCGTCGCCCAGGCGGAACAGCCGGGCGGCGTCGTCGATATGCATGAACACCTGCCGGCGGTCGAACTCGTACATGCCGGCGCGGAAGGTGCCGGCAACGGTGAAGCGGCGCATCCGGGGGATCAGGCCGGCCGGCGTGACGACACCTTCCGCCAGCATCAGCAGCACCTGCTCGCCGGGCGCGACACCCAGCGCGTCGGCCAGGTCGACGCCGAGTATCACCCGGTAGGAGCGGGGTTGCAGCTCGGCCAGCGAGCCCTCCCGCATGAGCCCCTCGATGCCGGAGACGTCCTTTTCCCGGGCGGGGTCGACGCCCCGGATGGCGATACCGCTCATCGCCTCGGCACCCGCCACGAGCCCGCGACCCGAGACGAACGGCGCAACCGCACGCACGCGCGGGTCGGCCAGCGCGCCGTCGGCCAGCCGCTGCCAGTCATCGAGACGGCCCGCCGGGCCCTCGATGGTCGCCTCGGCTGACATCGCCAGTATGCGTTGCTGGAGTTCACGCTCGAAACCGTTCACCACCGACAGGACCACGATCAGCACCATCACGCCCACCGCGATGCCCGCCATCGAGATCAGGGAGATGAAGGAGACGAAGCTGTTGCGGTGGCGGGAGCGCACATAGCGCGTGCCCACCAGCCACTCCCAGTATCTTGCTCCGGGTGATTGCCCGGAAACGGGACTAGTCATAGCGCAGCGCCCTCGCCGGCTCTACGGCAGCCGCGCGCCGCGCCGGATAGAGCGTGGCCAGGCCGGTGAGCGCCAGCGCGGCCGTGGCGATCGCGACGACGTCCGCCAGCTGCAGGTCCGATGGAATCTCGGTGACGTAATAGACGTCGCCGGGCATGATCTGGAAACTGAAGGCCTGCTCCAGGACGGGCACTATCACCGGCACGTTCACGGCCAGCACGGTGCCGAGCGCCACGCCGCCGATCGCTCCGACCCACCCGATCACCAGCCCCTGGGTGAGGAACACGCGCAGCACGCTGCCGGGGCTCATGCCCAGCGTGCGCAGGATGGCGATGTCCGTCTCCTTGTCGGTAACCACCATGACCAGGCTCGCCACGATATTGAAAGCGGCCACCGCGACGATGAGCGAGAGGATCAGCGACATCATGGTCTTCTCGAGCCGCACCGCGCGGAAGTAACTGGCGTTCTCCCGGCTCCAGTCGCTGGTCTCGTAGCCCTCGCCGAGGCTCTCCTGCAGCGCCGCCGCGATTGCAGGCGCCTGCATCACGTCGGCAGTCTTCACGCGTATGCCGCTTACCGCCTCGCCCAGCCGCTGTATGGCCGCCGCGTCGGCAAGCGCGACCAGGGCCAGCGAGGCGTCGTGGTCCTGCAGCCCGGCCTCGAAAACACCGGCCACGTGGAAGCGCCGGAGTTCCGGGCGCACCTCGCCCTGGGTCAGCCGGGGGATGAGCAGCATCACCTCGTCACCCACCCGCACACCCAGGTTGATCGCCAGCAGCCGGCCCAGCACGATGTTGAAGCTGCCCGCCTCCAGCCGTCCGAGCCGGCCCGAGACCATGCTGGCGGCGGCGGCCGAGACGCCGGTCTCCAGCGCCGGGTCGATGCCGGTGACGAACAGGGGCTGCAGCCCTGCGCGCGACCGGGCCATCGCCTCGAATTCCACATACGGGGCTGCCGCCTGCACCCCGGGCCGGGTGCGCACCCGATCCAGCACCTGCGGCCATCGCTCCAGGGTGCCGTCGGCACCCGTGACCGAGGCGTGCGCAGTCATGCTGAGCAGGCGGGCGCGGAGTTCGTTCTCGAAGCCGTTCATCACCGACAGGATGACGATGAGCGCCGCCACGCCAATCGCAATCCCGATGGACGAGGCCAGCGTGATGAACGAGACGAAGCGGGTCCGCCGGCGCGCACGCAGGTATCGGAGTCCGATCGCGAGTTCCAGCGGTCCCTTCATGCCGGCCATGGCAGGATTAAACCACAACGAAACCACGACGAAACGACAACGGCTGCCGGCTCACCCTGCGATGTCCACCTCCAGCGGACGCTCCAGGCATATACCCTCGGCCGTGACGCTGGCACCCCAGGCCAGTACCTGCACGCCCTCGGCCGCCGCCGCGGCCAGCGCCTGCGCGTAGGCGGGATCGATATCGCGGGCCGGCGCCACGACGTCCACGTCGTCGCGCTGCACGCAGAAGATCAGGGCGGCGGCATCACCGGCCCGCAGGCGCTCCGCCAGCATCCGCATGTGCGCGGATGCCCTCGCGCTGACGGCGTCGGGGAAAACCGCAAGGCGGCCGCTGACCGCCGCGGTGACGTTCTTGACCTCCACCCAGCAGGGCGGCTCGCCGCCGAGCAGGAAATCCGCCCGGCTGCGCGAATCCGGATATCTGACCTCCCGCCGCAGCCCTCTGTTGTCCGCCAGACGGTCTGTAACCGGGCCCGCAGAAGGGCCGGGGCAGTACTCGGCCAACTCGGGGATCCGGCCCGCCTCCAGTGCTTCGGCGACGATGGCGTTGCTGCGCCCCGTGTGGATGCCCACCAGGGTGGCGCCGGCGGTCTCCACCAGCTCCCAGGTCCATGCGTAGCGGCGCCGCGGGTTGTCGGAGTGGCTGAGCCAGACCCGGGAGCCGGGCTCGGCGCAGCCGGTCATGGCGCCCGTATTCGGACAATGCACGGTGCACGCCTCCCCCGTGTCGGCGAACTCCACGTCGGCGAGAAAGCGCTTGTAGCGACGCAGCAGACGGGCCTCGCGCAGCGGACGGTCGAACTCCACGGCCGGCTCCTTACAACAAAAATTCCGGCAAATCTACGCACTACGACATTTTTCCTCAATGCGGCCGGTGCTATATTCGATCCGGTTTCGAAGCGGAGAGCCGCCATGCAGAGCCTGAAAGTCACGCTTGCCACCCTGACGACGGGTCTGTTGCTAGCCCTTGTGCTAACCATGGGCAGCACCGCCCACGGGGAGAGCCTCGACACGGACACCGGCAGTGCCATGCTCACCGGCGGCGACCGGCCCAGCCGGGGCATGACCATGCAGAAGGTGCAGGCCGACTGGGGACAGCCTGCGATGCGCCGGGCGCCGGTCGGCGAGCCGCCCATCACGCGCTGGGAGTATCCGGAGTTCGTGGTCTATTTCGAGCACAACCGGGTGATCCACGCCGTCCTGAAGCGCGGCAGCGCCGGCTGAGGCCGTCTCCCGGCCCGTCGTACCCACCGTTGTGCCGACCGCCGGCCCGGTCAGACAGTGACGGCGGCAACGACTCGCCGGGTATGAGATACTGACGGGCCGCCCGCAGGGCGCCCGCACTTTTTGCGGGCTGCCTGCGGGCGGCCCTTTTTCATTATGACGGCAACACTACGCAGACCGGATTTGCCTGCAACCGGCGCATCGCCCGTGCGCTGGGGCGGACTCGTGGGCGAGGCCGACGCGCTGGCCATCGCCGAGGCCGCGGCCCGCCATCCGGGTCCGGTACTCGCCGTCGCCGCCTCCGCGCGAGAGGCGGACCGCCTGGAGGCGGCGCTGGGCTTCTTCGCCGATGCCGATACTCCGGTGTTTCACTTCCCGGACTGGGAGACGCTGCCCTACGACAGCTTCTCCCCGCACCAGGACATCGTCTCCCAACGGCTCGCCACGCTGGCCGGGCTGCCGGCGCTCACGCGCGGCATCGTCGTGGTCGCGGCGCCCTGCCTGATGCAGCGGCTGCCGCCGACGGACTACGTGACGGCCCGCGCGCTGTCGCTGCGGACGGGCGAGAGCCTGGACCGGGACGAGTTCATCCGCGGCCTGGAAGCCGGCGGCTACCTGCGCGTGCCGGAGGTCTCGGAGCACGGCGAGTTCGCCGTCCGCGGCGCCATCATCGACCTGTTCCCCATGGGTGCGCGCGAGCCCTACCGCATCGACCTGTTCGACGAAGAAATCGATACGCTCCGCGCCTTCGACCCCGAAACCCAGCTCTCGGGCGAGTCGCTGGAGCAGATCGAGATTCTGCCGGCGCGGGAGGCGCCGCTCGACGAGGATGCCGTGCGCGGCTTCCGCCGCCGCTACCGGGCCCGCTTCGCCGGCGAGGCCGCGCGCTCGCCGATCTATCGGGACGTATCGGAAGGCATCGCTCACGGCGGCATCGAGTACTACCTGCCGCTGTTCTTCGACGAGACCGCGACGCTGCTGGACTATCTGCCAGCCAAAACGCTGATCGCGGCCGGTACGGAACTGGACGACTCGCTGGCCGCTTTCCGTGCCGAGATCGAGGAACGCCATGCGTTGGTGTCGCTCGATCCTGACCGGCCCGTGCTGGAGCCCGACGAGGCATTCCTGCCGCCGGACGCCGTGCGCGAGCGGCTAGCCGGACGGCCCCGCATCCTGCTTTCCGGCAACAAGCCGCTGCCGGGCGAAGGGGAGGACTTCGGCGCGAAGCCCGTGCCCGTGCTGCGACTGGACAGCCGGCGCGAGGAAGCGGCCGGCGCGCTGACCGCCTTCCTGGACGGCTTCGACGGCCGGGTGCTGTTCACCGCGGAATCGGCGGGGCGCCGGGAAGCGCTTGCCGACCTGCTCGGCGACCTGAAACGTCCCCCGGCCCGGGTCGCGGACTGGCAGGAGTTCACCGCCACGGACGCGCCGCTGGCCATCGCGCTCGGACCGCTCGAGAACGGGGTCATACTGCCCGCGGCGGGGCTGGCCATCGTCCCGGAACAGAGTCTTTTCGGCGAGCGGGCCCGGCAGACGAGCCGGCGGCGCCGCGCGAGCCGGGACCCCGAGAACATCATCCGCCAGCTGAGCGACCTGCGCGAGGGCGCGCCGGTCGTGCACGAGGAATACGGCGTCGGCCGCTACCTCGGCCTGGCGACGCTCGAGGTCGGCGAGATACCGGCCGAGTTCCTCACGCTGGAATACGCGGACGGCGACAAGCTGTACGTGCCGGTGCACTCTCTGCATCTGATCTCCCGCTATACGGGCGCCTCCCCGGAGAATGCCCCGCTGCATCGCCTGGGCAGCGACCAGTGGGAACGGGCCAAACGCCGGGCGGCGGAGAAGGTGCGCGACGTGGCCGCCGAACTTCTCGACGTCTATGCGCGCCGCGCCGCGCGGCCCGGCCACGCCTTTCGGCTGGACGAGCATGACTACCGGGCCTTCGAGGCCGACTTCCCGTTCGAGCCCACCGAGGATCAGCAGCGCGTCATCGACGAGGTGCTCACCGACATGCGCACTGCGAGCTCCATGGACCGGGTCGTCTGCGGCGACGTGGGCTTCGGCAAGACCGAGGTGGCGCTCAGGGCCGCGTTCGTCGCCGTCCAGGCCGGCAAGCAGGTGGCCGTGCTGGTGCCCACCACCCTGCTCGCCCAGCAGCACTATCAGACGTTCAGCGACCGCTTTGCCGACTGGCCGGTACGCATCGAGGTCCTGTCGCGGTTCCGTTCCCGCAAGGATACCGACACCGTGCTGGCCGACGTATCCGCCGGCAAGGTGGATGTCGTCATCGCCACCCACAAGCTGCTGCAGCATACCTCGCTGTTCAGAGACCTCGGTCTCGTGGTGGTGGACGAGGAGCATCGCTTCGGCGTGCGGCACAAGGAGGCACTGAAAGCGTTGCGCGCGGACGTGGACGTGCTCACGCTGACCGCCACGCCGATTCCGCGCACGCTGAACATGGCGCTGGGCGGGCTCAGGGAACTGTCGCTGATCACCACCCCGCCGTCCGAACGCCTCTCCGTGAAGACCTTCGTCAGCCAGTGGAACGACGCCATGGTGCGCGAGGCCTGCCTGCGCGAGATCAAGCGCGGCGGCCAGGTCTACTTCGTCCACAACCGGGTGGAGGATATCGAGCGGGTGCGCGAGAAGCTGGCCGAACTGGTGCCGGAGGCCGACATCCGGGTGGGTCACGGCCAGATGCCGGAGCGCGAACTCGAACAGGTGATGCTGGATTTCTATCACCGCCGCTTCAATGTGCTGCTCTGCACCACCATCATCGAGAGCGGCATCGACGTGCCGACGGCGAATACCATCCTCATCAACCGGGCGGACCGTTTCGGGCTGGCCCAGCTGCACCAGCTGCGCGGCAGGGTGGGACGCTCTCACCACCGTGCCTATGCCTACCTGATCGCACCGCCGAAAGCCGCCATGACGCCGGATGCGTTGAAGCGGCTGGAGGCCATCGATTCGCTGGAGGATCTGGGCGCCGGCTTCGCCCTGGCCAGCCACGATCTCGAGATCCGCGGCGCCGGCGAACTGCTGGGCGACGAGCAGAGCGGGCAGATCCAGGAGATCGGCTTTGCGCTGTACACCGAGATGCTGCAGCGGGCGGTGGAGAGCCTGCGCCGGGGCGACCAGCCCGACTTCGACAAGCCCCTGCACGGCGGCGTCGAGATCAACCTGCACTGTGCCGCCCTCCTGCCCGACGACTACGTGCCGGACGTGCACCTGCGCCTGGTGCTGTACAAGCGCATCGCCGGCACCGACAGTGCCGACGATCTGCGCGAGCTGCAGGTGGAACTCATCGACCGCTTCGGCCTGCTGCCGGAGCCGGCGCGCCGGCTGCTGCAGGTGGCCGAGCTGCGCATCGCCGCCGAGCCGCTGGGCATCCGCAAGATCGACGTCGGACCGGAGGGCGGCTCGGTGCAGTTCGGCCCGGAACCGGCCGTCGAGCCCATCACGCTCATCGAGCTCATCCAGGAGCCGGGCAGCATCTATCGCCTGAAGAACGACGACCGGTTGAACTTCCGCACGGCACTGCCGGAGGTGGACGACCGGGTGCGGCACCTGCACGGGCTGCTGGACCGGCTGGCGGCTGGCGCACGGCCTGAGGCGATGGCAAGCTAGCCCGATGCTCACAGCGTTCACCGAGATACGCCGCTTCGCGACCGCCCTCGCCTTGACCTTCGTCACGGCGCTGCTGGCCGCAGGCCCGCTCCCCGCCCAGGAGCCGGCGGCGCCGGGGTCGGCGGCCGGCACCGTGCCGGCCGATGGCGAGGCCGAAGAGGCGCTCGAGCAATACCGGGTCGAGCTGATCGTCTTCGGGTACGGTGACGCTCTCGCGGGCAGCACCGAGGACTGGTCCGCGCCGCCGGACCCCGCCGACGAGGCCGAGAGCGAGACCGATATCGATACCGATATCGGCGAAGACGGCGCCCTCCCGGACGACCGGCCGCCGGAGCGTCCCGACCGGGACGCCGCCGCACCCGGGGCGCGGGGCAATACGGCAGGCGATACGGGCAGCGGCGGCTATCAGACCGGCGATCAGACCGGCGATCAGACCGAGGAGCCCGTCTTCCGCTTCATGCCGCTGCCGGAAGAGGAGTTCGAACTGGGCGACCTGTACCGGCGGC
>CAYQZN010000064.1:0-12262 GCA_964421805.1 uncultured Woeseiaceae bacterium | reverse complement strand
CGCTGGAGGAGATCCAGGGCTACCACTCGCGGCTGAAGTCACTCTCCGGCGGCGAAGGCCGCCTGTCGATGGAATTCAGTCATTACGCCCGGGTGCCCCACAACGTGCAGGAGCGGCTGATCGCCGCGCACCGGGAGCCCCGCGGCTGACACGGCCCGCCCCCGACCGCTGCCGGGGGCGGACAGACGGTTACGGAGTACGCGTGTCGTTCATCTCCGAGCTGCGCGAGCGCAAAGTGGTGCGCATGGCGATCATCTACGCGGTCGCCGGCTGGGGTGTGCTGCAGATCGCCGATATCGCCGCCGGCGTGCTCGGCCTGCCCGACTGGACGCTGCGCTTCACGCTGGCGGTGCTCGTCTTGTGCTTCCCCCTGGCGCTTGTCCTCTCCTGGTTTTTCAAGATCACGCCGGAGGGACTCCGACGGGAAACTGCCCCGCTCCGACACAGACGGTCGGTGGCCGTATTGCCGTTCCGTCACCATAATGGCGCAGGTGGCGACGATGGCGGGCCACGCGATGATTACCTCGCCGACGGACTCACCGAGGAGACGCTCAATGCCCTCGCCGGTATCCCCGATCTGAGGGTGCCCTCGCGCCGCTCCTGTTTCCGCTGCCGCGACTCCGCAACGGACCTGGCGAAAGCAGCGGCGGAACTCGGCGTCGAATATGTCGTCGACGGCACTCTCACCCGACGCGCCGGCGGCTTCACGGTCTCCGTAGAACTCGTCGATGCCGGAAGCGACTCCGTGCTGTGGTCCAGAACCTGGCAGCACCGCGGCGAGGCAGTACCGGAAATCCACCAGGAGATCGCCCGGGAAGTGGCATCGGCGCTGGGTGTCCGCGCCGGCAGGGATCCGCGCTCCGGCCGCACCACGTCGCCACGCGCGTACGACGCCTGGCTCCGCGGACGGCATGCCGCCCACAGGAATACGGCGGACGGCCTCCGGGAGGCAGTCTCCTGCTTCGAGGAAGCGATCGAACTCGACGCAGGCTTCGCGCCGGCTCTGGCGGCACTCGCCCGGGCCTACAGCTGGCTGGCACGCTACGGGCTGATCACGCCGCAGGCGGGTTTTCGCCGCGCCCGTGAGGCCCTCGACCGTGCCCTCGCGCTGGATCCGCAGCTCGCCGAAGGCCATGTGGCACTCGCGGAGATCCAGCTGTCCGACGACAGGGATTTCACCGCAGCTGAGGCATCACTGCGCCGGGCGCTCGACCTGCAGCCGGAGAATGCCGACACCCACGCGCACCTCGGTCACTTTCTCGCGATGGTGGGACGTCTCGACGAGGCGATAGCCGTGCGCCAGCGTTCGGTCGAGCTCGACCCGCTCTCCGAGCAGGCACATCTCGGCCTCGCCGATACGCTCTTCCTCGCAGGCCGCCACGCCGCCGCCCGGCATGAGCTGAACCGCATCCGCGAGCTGGCGCCGGGCTTCCCCGTCGCACACCTGGAGGCACGCATCGCACTGGCGGAAGACAGACCTGCCGACGCGCTGCACATCATCGGCGGGGAACCGCTGGAATGGCGCCGCCTCTACATCAGCGCGATCGCCCTGCACCGCCTCGGCAGAACCGCCGAGGCGCGATCCCGGCTCGACGAACTGACGGGCGATTACGGCGACGAGATCGCACTGCAGGCAGCCATCGTACACGCCCAGTTCGGTGAGCCGGATCGGGCCTTCCACTGGCTGGATACGGCCATCGAACAGCGCGACCCGGGACTGATCGAGTTGCGTGCGGACCCGGAACTCGAGCCGTTGCGATCGGATCCGCGCTACGAAGACGTACTCCGCGGCGCAGGAATGCTCTGAACCCGGCACACGGAACGTGCAAGGGCGAGAAGCCGCGGACGGACGTCTCTGTCCGAATAGGTGACCGTCCGCGTCTCAGAGATCGGGGTGGCGGCCGTGCCATCCGGCCACACCCTCGTAGGCGTGGCCGATGCGGCACAGCATGGCCTCGCCGCCCGGCACCGCCATGTATTGCATGCCCAGCGGGACGCCGTCCTCCGCGAAGCCGCAGGGCAGCGTCAGCGCCGGCGCGCCCGAGAAGTTGGCGGGCACGGCGAAGTACTGCTTCAGCTCCTCGGCCATGGGCTCGAAGCCTTCCATGCCGCCGAACTGAATCTCCTCGGTGACGCGCATGGGCGGGTTGCCCGCCGGCATGGCGATGGCGTCCACCGTCCCCAGCAGCTCGTTCATGCGCGCCGCGTAATCGGCCCGGAAAGCCCGCGCCGCCGCCAGCTGCTCCTCCGTCAGCGCAGCCCCGGCCTGCAGGAACTGGCGGAAGAAGGGCCCGAACTCGTCGGCCCGCTCCGGGTAGAACTCGCCGTGTGCCTCCAGGGCCTCGGCCGCGGCGATGGCGGACCAGGGATCGGCGAGGCCGGTGCTGCCGGCGGGCATGGTCACGTCCACGATCTCGGCGCCCATCGCGGCCAGCTGGCCCAGCGCATCCTGGATGGCGCTCGCGAGACGCGGATCGACGCCCCCGGTGGCGAAGGCCTCGTCGTAACCGATGCGCAGCCCCTTCACGCCGGCGTCGATGTCGGCAAAGAGGTCCGGCACCGGCTCGTCCAGGGTGGTGGGATCGTTCGGATCGGGACCGCCGATCACCTGCAGCATGGCCGCGGCATCGGCCACCCGCCGGGTCATGGGGCCGACGTGGTCCAGCGATTCCGCCAGCGGGATGACGCCGTAGCGGCTGACCCGGCCGTAGGTCGGCTTCAGGCCCACGATGCCGTTGGCCTGGGACGGAAAGCGGATGGAGCCGCCCGTGTCGCTGCCGAGCGAGCCGAAGCACAGGCCCGCCGCCGTCGCGACGCCCGAGCCGCTGGACGACACCCCGGGCCAGAGATCCGGATCCCAGGGATTCTTCGGCACCTCGAAGGACGGGTGGTAGCCGGCCATCGCGCCTTCGGTGAGATTGAGCTTGCCGACCAGGACGGCGCCGGCCGCTTTCAGGCGCGCGACCACGGTGGCATCGTATTCCGGCACGAAGTCGCGATAGACCGCCATGCCGCCCATCGTCGGCACCCCCTGCGTGTAACAGAGGTCCTTCACCGCCAACGGCACGCCGTGCAGCGGGCCGCGGTAGTTGCCGGCGGCGATCTCCGCCTCGGCCCGTTCGGCCGCCTCGAGTGCCGCGACGCTGGTGACCGTGGCGTAGGCCCTGAGCGAGGGCTCCAGGTCCTCGATGCGGCCGAGCATGGCCCGGGTCAGCGCAACGGGCGAGAGCTCCTGCGCCTGGATGCGCGCCGCCAGTGACAGCAGGCTCTCGTAGTGCAGCGGCACCGTCGCCCGATCGGTCGGAATGGGCGAAGGCGCCGGGCCGCTGCCGCCGTTGTCGCCATTGCCGCAGCCGCCCGTGGCCGCGGCCACGCCCGCCCCGCCGATGAGCGTCAGCACCTGGCGTCTCGTCAATCCCGCCCTGCCGGTCTTCATGATGGCGTCTCTCCTTCGTCGTCGGACTTCCCCGGGGACACAGTGTAACGGACCGCGTGCACAACAAATCACCGCATGTCGCCGCATAGCGACAGTTGTTGGTTCGGGCAGGCGCGTGCTAGAACCGCTCGAACGGCAACCGGATCCACCGGATCACCGAAATCGACACGAAGAGGGGACAGTAATGTTTGAACGTGGCAGGAAAGACGGCGGCGAGACCGCCCCCAGCGCCGGCGAGAGCCGCAGCACCGGCGCGCCCGCAGCGAAGCCCGCCTATGCCGCGGGCAGCGGCAGCGGGGAGATGGCGGTGATCGGGCGCTCCATCCGCATCGACGGCGACCTCCAGGGCGAGGAAGATCTGCGCATCGAAGGGCGGGTGACCGGCACGGTGAAGCTCGTCAACAACAGCCTGACCATCGGCAAGGAAGGCGAGATCCATGCCGACGTCTACGCCAAGGCCATCACCGTGGACGGTGTCATGGAGGGCGACCTGTTCGGCGCCGAGCAGGTGGCGATCCGCCGCAATGCCCGGGTGAAGGGCAACATCACCGCCCCGCGCGTGAGCCTCGAGGACGGCGCCCATTTCAAGGGCTCCATCGAGATGGACTCCGAGGCCGTCGAGGCCGCACTGGGCAAGCAGGGCGCGACGCGCAAGCCCGCCTCGGTGGCCACGCCGCCGTCAACCGCGAAGAAAGAGGAATCGGCAGCCTGACGTGGCCGGCGCGGCCGCGCAGGCACTGCCGGGAGCGACGGGGCCGGTACGGGCCCCGCTGTTCCGCTCCCTGGTGGAGCGGATGGAGGACGGCGGTCGCTGGGTGATACTCGACCTCGGGCCGGCCCGCCCCGAGAGCATCGATCTGTTCGGCCGCTTCCGCTGCCGCCTGGAGATCGCCGACTTGGCGGACGATCTCGACGCGCTCGTGCCGGCGGAAGACGCGGGCGAGGAGTTGCTGCGCGAGCGCATGGAGGAGGCGCTGCCGCCGCGCAACCCGGAGCCGGTGGACATCGTCCTCTGCTGGGACCTGCTCAACTACCTGCAGCCGGCCGCCCTGCCCGCGCTGTCGTCCCGCCTGGCCGCGCGGGGGCTGCCCGGCACGCTGGTGCATGCCCTGGTCGCCTACCGTGACCCGCTGATGCCGACGCTGCCCGGGGGCTTCTTCCCGGTGGACGGCGAGCACCTGGTGCGGCGCAACGCCGGCCCGGACGAACGTCCGGCGCCCCGCTATTCGCCGGAGGAACTCGGCAAGGCCTTCAGGGAGTTCTCCATCGAGCGCGCCATCCTGCTCGGCAACGGGATGCAGGAGTTTCTGTTCCGCCTCTGAAGCCTGCCGGACGCGGCGCCGGTTGACTCGATCCGCAATTGTGTCAACAGTCCCCGTATTTCCACTGACAGGCCCTGCCATGACTGCAACCGCTCCCCGTCTTCCGCGCTCCGCCATCCTCCCGGCGGTCGACTTACCGACCCTGTTCACGATCCTCTTCGCCGCGCTCGCACTGACCGGCTGCGCCGCCGGGCAGCGGCCGATGGAATATCCGGTCGTCGTCGCCGACGTGGAGACCGCCCCGGTACCGGACGCAGGAGACGCCGCCGACGACCCGGCCGTCTGGGCACGCGCGGCGCAGGACGGCGGGGCACTCGTACTCGGCAGCAACAAGCTCCGGGCCCTGCACGTCTACGATCTCGATGGCCGGGAAACCCAGTCCATCGAGTCCGGACGCCTCAACAACGTGGATCTGCGCCCGCTGCCGGACGGCGACGCCGTGGCCGTCGCGTCCAACCGCACCACGGGCAGCATCGACGTTTTCCTGCTCGACGCCGCGACGGGCAGCGCACGGCCGTTGCCCGGCTCGGCCGTCGCCACCGGACTCGACGAGATCTACGGCATCTGCCTCGGCGCGGCGGACGGCGAGCGCTTCCACGTGTTCGTGAACGACAAGGATGGCCGCTATCAGCAGTGGATGCTGTCGCGCACCGGCCCGGCAGCCTTCTCCGCCCGCCTCGCCCGGGAGTTCCGACTGGCGGGCCAGCCCGAGGGCTGTGTGGTCGACGAGGCCGCCGGTCACGTCTACGTGGGCGAAGAACCCAGGGGCATCTGGCGCGGCACGCTCGACCCGGCGGACGCCTGGGCGCCGCAACTCGTCGACAGCGTCGACGGTCCGGCCCTGGTGGCCGACGTGGAAGGCCTCACCATCTACTCGCCCGCGGCGGGCCCGCGCTATCTGCTCGCCTCCAGCCAGGGCGACAACAGCTATGCCGTCTACTGCCTCGGCGACGAAGTCCGCTACCTGGTCTCTTTCCGCGTGGCCGATAACGAGGACGCCGGCATCGACGGCACCGAGGAGACGGACGGCATCGACGCGACCGCCGCCGATCTCGGCCCCCGTTTCCCGCGCGGCATCTTCGTGGCGCAGGACGGGCGTAACGAAGGCGCCGACAGCCAGAACTTCAAGATCGTGGACTGGCGGCGGATAGAACGCGTGATCCCGGAGGCGAGCTGCCCCTAGTAGCCCATGTAGGAGGGCCTTCAGGCCCGATTTATTTAGCGAATCGGGGCTAAAGCCCCTCCTACAAGGCCCTCCTACATGGTTATCGCCGCGACGCCGATCATCACCAGCGTCGCCAGCACCGGGATCACCACCGTGATGATGCCCACGTCGCGGTACGCTTCCTTGTGGGTCAGGCCGGTGATGGTGAGCATGGCGACCACCGCGCCGCAGTGCGGCAGCGAGTCGAAGCCGCCGCTGGCCATCGTGGCCAGGCGATGCAGGGTGCCCGCCTCGATGCCCATCTCCAGATAGGCCGGCGCCATGGTCTGCATGAAGATCTGCAGGCCGCCGGAAGCCGATCCCGTGATGCCGGCCACCAGGCTGACGGACCCGAACATGGAGACGAGCGGCGGCAGGCCGGATTCCAGCATCAGGCGGGTGAATTGCTCGAACCCGGCGGTCTGGGTCACGACGCCGCCGAAGCCGATGACCGCCGCGGTGTTGATCAGCGGCATGATCGAATCCTGGGTGCCGTGACCCACCACCTCCAGCGCCCTGCCGCGCACCATCGGAAACATCAAGACCGCGAGCAGTGTGCCCGAGAGCAGCGCGATGCTGGGCCAGACGACGGGCTGGCCGTCCGCGAAACGCAGCAGCGCGAAGAACCACCCCGGCTGCGCCAGCATGGCCTCGTCCAGCGACAGGATGATCAGCCTCGGCGCCACGATCGTGCCCAGCACCAGCGCCAGCGGCAGTACCGCCGGCAGCCAGTGGGGATAGCCGGGATCGTCGGCGCTGGCCGTCGAGACCGGGTCGTTCGGCGCCGGCTGAAAATGCTCGCCGTTGGCGGCGGCGATGCGGCGCTGGCGCTCCAGGTACCACATGCCCCCGGCGAACATCAGGGCGCCCCCGCCCAGCCCGTACCAGCCGCCGGCGAACAGGGTGGTATCCAGCGCCGCCGCCGAGATCACGTTGTGGATCGACGGCGTGCCCGGCAGCGCCGTCAGCGTGAAGGTACCGGCCCCCAGCGCCAGCGCGCCGCAGAACAGCCGCTTCGGGATATCCGCCTGCTGCAGCAGCTTCAGTCCGAGCGGATACATGGCGAAGATCACGACGAAGACCACCACGCCGCCGTAGGTGAGGAGAGCACAGGCCAGCACCGTAATCCACAGGGCCCGGTGGGCGCCCAGCCGCTCCACCAGCGCCAGCGCGATGCTGGCGGCTGCGTGGCTCTCGCCCATGACCCGCCCGAACATGGCGCCGGCGGCGAACAGCAGGAAGAAGCGCCCCGCAAAAGTGAACGCCCCCAGCGGCCCGAACGAGAAATACTCGGTCAGCCCGGCAGCGACCGGCAGCTGGTTGGTGGCGATGACCACCACGGAGCAGAGCAGCGCCGCGAAGACGATGTTGATGCCCCTGAGCGCCAGCCAGATGAGCAGCGCGACGCTGCCGATGAGACCGATGTATTCCATGCTCCCCCCGAAGCGGTTTCCGGCCCGGGGCAGTATACGCACTCATCGGCAGCGTCGGCGACGTCAGTGCCGCGACTGCCGGTGACGCTGATGCCGGTCGTCGGCCGCCACCACCTGCAATGACTTGAGGAACTCGATCACCGCATCCTGCTCGCGCTCCGGCAGCGCCTGGTAGGCCTGCCGCGATGAGCGTGCCTCTCCGTCGTGGGCCAGCGTCGCCTCGCGCAGCGTGGTGTAGCGGCCGTGATGGAAATACGGCGGTTCGCTGGCCGCGCCCCAGAGCCGCTTCGTCAGAAACCGCCGGTTGCCGGCGAAGAATGCCGGCGAGCCCGCCGGGTGATTGATGTCGATGGCCTCAATGCCGGCAGCCTCCGGTCCGGCCGTGATGTCGTGCAGCTTCAGGTCCGTGAACGCCGGCACCCACACCACGCCGCCGCGGGGCCGGAGCCGGCGGCCGGGCAGGTCGGCCCGGGTGAGGTCCACGCGCAGCGGGCGCGTCTCGCCGGGCTGCAGATTGCCGGGCGGGTTGTAGGGATTCGGCTCCGTGTACACCCAGCCCTCGTCCACCAGCGGCAGCGCCGGCACGTGGCAGTCGGCGCAGCCGATGCGCCGGAACAGCTGCCCGCCCAGGCGCACGGCCCGGCGGGCCTCCCGGCCGCGGGGCAGCACCTGGCGCGGCGGCGGCAGCGTCGCCTGGAACAGGGTGGCCGCCGTGATGTCCGCGCGGGTCAGTTCGTCGGTGATGCCGTCGCCGTCGGCATCGACACCGTCGCCGAAGCGCTCTGCCGCCTGCATGCCGTGATGGTGATTGAACGCGTTGCTGGTGAACTGGCGGATGGACACCGCGCTGCCCGACTGGTGGAACGGATGGACGACCAGGCTCGGCGGGTCTTCGGCGCCCGCGGTCACCAGGCTCTGCGGGGGCAGACCCTCCACCGCGGAGACGTCCCAGGCGCCGTCGGCGTCACGGCGGATCGTCCCGAAGGCCACCGCCTTGGTCTCCAGCGCGAGGGCACCGCCGGGCGGCGTGGCATCCCGGATAATCTGCAGCTCGGCGGTCATCTGGCGGGCCAGCATCTCGATGTAGCCGGAGCCGTACATGCCGGGCGTCGCGCGGAAATTACCGATAGTCTGCAGTGTGGTGAAGGCGCCCGCCTCGTCCCGCGAGCCCTTCAACGGCAGGGTGTCGTCTACGTCGAAGCTGGCGAAATCGAAACGCTGGGCGGCGACGAACACGCCGGTGACGAAGTCGCCGCCGCCGCCGGGCCGGCCCGCCGGCACGTTGTGACAGCCGGCGCAGCTGTTGGCGTCCCGCCCCGACACCCGGTTGAAGCTGCGCGGAAAGACCAGCGGTGCCGAGGCGTCCGCGAGCGGGCCGCCGGTGCCGTCGCTGAGAGGCCGCCCGGCGCCCTCCGCGGGCGTCCAGCGCGCCGTGAATGCGGCTTCGCCCCGACGCAGCAGCTCGTGCAGCGGCAACCGATGTTCCTCACCGTCCTCGAGCCGCCGGTAGCCCGAACGCTCTTCACCGATCCGCCCGGCAGAGGGTTCGACGATTCGTTCAGCCAATGGCGCGGCTACTGGTCCGGCCACCGGTTCAGCGGCGGCCCCCGCCGTCACGTCTGCGCTCATCAGCAGCACTACGACGAAAGCCGCTGCCGCCGGCCCGGCGCCGGCGCCCTTCCTCCCATGGTTCGTGTCCATGCCCTCCTCCCCGGTTCGCTTACGAAGGCGGCCGACACTAGGCCCGGGCGCCGCCGCAGGCGACCCGCATTTCTGTGATCAGCGGCGGGATTGGGTAGACTGTGACCGTGTCTCTTGGGGGGAGCACCGCCATGCCGATCCGTTACCTGAAGATCGTCCTGATCGTGTTTCTGGGCCTGATGGCCCTTTTCTACGGCCTGCAGAACGTCATCAACCTGGAGGCCGCGCACCAGGTGGTGGCCGCCGTCCTCGCGATGGCCGACCACGAGTACTACGCCTCGTCGCTGGGACCGCCGGTGACGAGCCCGATCCTCTCGGGCATCGCGCTGGCCGTCATCATCGCCGGCGAACTCGCCGCGGGTCTGGTGGCGCTGAAGGGCGCATGGGACCTGTGGGCGAACCGCAGGGCACCGGCGGCCGCATTCAACGGCGCGAAGACCTGGGCGCTGATGGGCGCCGGGATCGGCATGATCGTGTGGTTCGGGTTCTTCCTGTCCCTCGGCGGGTCGTGGTTCCAGATGTGGCAGACCCAGCTCGGCGCGCAATCCCTGGACGGCGCGCTGCAGTACTTCCTCTGCTGCGCCATCGTCTTCGTCATCGTCAACATGGACGACGCCTGACACTTGGAGGACGCCCCCAGCCGCACCGCTTTCGGTACCGCATTCGCCCGCGCGGTACACGGGCGCATCGACGATGCGCCGGCCGTCCTCGACGACGCGGTGGCCGAGCGGCTGCTGCCCGGCTACCAGCAACGCTATGTCCGCCGCCTCGGTCGATTGTCCCGGTTCTGGCGCAGCTACTACGTGCGCCAGGCCGACGCCTTCACGGCGCTGCGCTCCCAGGTGGCCGTGCGCTGCCGCTACGCCGAAGACGCCCTCGCCGAGGCACGCGCCGACGGCGCGGAGCGCTACGTCATACTTGCCGCGGGCCTCGATACCTACGCCCTGCGGCAGTCGCCGCCGCCGATCGAGGTGCTGGAGATCGACCATCCCGCCACCCAGCGCTGGAAGCAGGATCTGCTGCGCGATCGGGGCATGGACCTGCCGCCGGAGCTCGACTTCCTGCCGCTGGATTTCGAGACGGTGCAGCTGAGCGACGTCTGGCCCGTGCGCCCGGCACCCGACTTCGTCTCCTGGCTCGGCGCCACCTACTACCTCAGCCGTGATGCCATACGGAACACGCTTGCGGCGCTCGCCGCGTGCACCGCGCCCGGCTCCCGCATCGTCTTCGACTACTGGAGCGCGCATCCGCCCACCGCCGCCGGCAACCTGCTGCTGTGGGGCACGCGGCTGGCCGTCGCCCTGCAGCAGGAACCCATGCTGAGCTTCTTCGACCCGGACGAGATCGAGACCCTGGCCGGGGATGCCGGCTGGCGCGTGACGGAGCACCTGACGCCGGCCGCGCAGAACGAACGTTACCTGGCCGGGCGGCAGGACGGACTCGTCGTCCCCTCCTTCGCCCATCTGCTGCAGGTCACGAACGCGGCCGAGGTCTGAGCGCTCCCTGCATCGGCCGCGGCCGCAGGTCCGAATATCCTCCCATGACCGCCGCTACCGCCAATGCCGACGTCACCGTCTGGTACGACAGCGAGTGCCCGCTGTGCCTGCGCGAGATAGCGCTGATGCGGCGGCTCGACCGCCGCGGCGCCATCCGCTTCGTCGCCATCCAGGACGGCAGCGACTGCCCGCTCGACCGGTCCACCCTCCTCGAGCGCTTCCATGCCCGGGAGGACGGTCGATCCATCGTCTCCGGCGCCGCGGCCTTCGCGGCCATGTGGCGGGCCATCCCGCTGCTGCGCCCCCTCGGGCTGCTGGCACGCTTCCGCCCGGTACTGTGGGTGCTCGAACGCTTCTACCTGGGTTTTCTGCGCATCCGACCGTGGCTGCAGCGGCGCGTCAGGAGCAGGGATCGGGCCTGAAGGCCCTCCCACCCCCATCGTAGGAGGGCCTTCAGGCCCGATCCCGCCCCACCGCAGGAGGGCCTTCAGGCCCGACCACCCCCTTCCACAACCACCCCCCACACGAGCGTCTCCCGCCCGGCCAGCCGCAGCCTCTGCCGCAGGCCGAACCCCAGCTTCTCCAGCACCCGGATGGAGGCGTCATTGTCCGGCGAGACCAGCGCCACGATGTCGGCGACGCCGAGATCGCGTCCGTACTCCAGCACGGCCCGGGCCGCCTCCACCGCGTAGCCCCGCCCACGCGCCTCGGGCAGGAAGGCGAAGCCGACGTCCGTGACGTCGAGTTCCTCCCGGTACAACAGGCCGCAGACGCCCAGCGCCTCACCGCTCTCCCGGCTGCCTACCAGTAACTGACCGTACCCGGGCTTCGGCTGACAGGTCCACGCGCCTTCGCGGATGAAGCGCCGGGCCTCCTCGCCGGTGGTGAGCTGCTTGTCGCCGATGTGGGCGCGGAACGCCTCCTCGTTCACGAGGCGAAGCAGGAATCCGGCATCGTCCTCCCGCAGGCGGCGCAGCGTGAGCCGCGGGGTCTGCGCAACGGACTCTGCATCCGGGACGGCTGTCACCGAGCCGTGCCTGCGGCGCCCGCCACACCCGGGCGGCTCAATCCCCGGCCCCTCTCATGCCGCGGGACCAGGCTTCCTTCAGCACCGGGTACTGCTCGATCTTCAGCATCTGCTTGCCGGCGGCGCGCCGCGCGGCGGTACTGCCGGCCCGCTCCTGCGTGATTCGCCGCTGTTCGGCGTAGGGCAGCTGTGGCATGGCGTTGATGCGGGTGGCCAGGCGCTGCAACTCGCCGCTGAGTTCCTCGATCCGGGGGGCCGCGGCCGTGGCCGACTCCTCGTCGGTGACGCCCTCCAGCACACCGGTGATCTCGGCGACCAGCTCGCGCTGGACCTCCATGGCCTCCTCGTAGGCCGCCAGGTCGTCGCCGGGTCCGGCATCGGCAATGGCATCGTTATTGGTACCGGTATGGGTCTCGTTGCCGCAGGCGGCAATGGCGAGCCCCGCGGCCAGTATCAGCAGCGATCGGATCATGGACGAACTCCCGGATGGCACGACGCCAGATTCTACAGGTAGGAGGGCCTTCAGGCCCGACCCCGACCCTCGATCCCCTGATCCCCTGATCACCTGATCCCCCTGATCCCCCTGAAAGCGGGTCGGGCCTGAAGGCCCTCCTGCCTGTCAACCGATCCAGCGGCCGTGCGT